>WJLY01000118.1 GCA_014728245.1 Candidatus Effluviviaceae Genus IV sp. | reverse complement strand
CTCCCAGAGCGTACTCGTGCGCTCCCAGTTCGACGAGGAACTCGAGCCCCTGGGCCGATTCGGTACGGGGAAGGGCGGGTTCGTGGATCCCGTCGCCGTCGCCGTAGGGCCCCGCGGAGAGGTGGCGGTCGCCGATCCGGGCAAGAACGCCGTTCCGGTGCTCGACGAGTTCGGGACCAGCCTGTACGAGGCGACACATCCCGAGACGCTGTCGCCGAGCGACGTTCTCTTCGACAGGGGGGGCGGCCTGATCGTCGCGGACCCGATCCGCGCGACCGTGACGGCCTTCCCGCCGGGGGGTGGGCACGCTCTCGCGTCGATCTCCTTCGAGACGACCTTCGTTCCCCGGTCGATCGCGCTACTGGACGATAGCACTCTGGTCGTTCTCGACTCCGAACACGGCAGCATTCTCTTCATCAGGATGACTCATGCGGACTGCGGCGTTGGACGGTAGGCCGGCGGCCGGCTTGCTGGCCTGCCTCCTGCTTCTGGCCGCCGTCGAGGTGACCTGCGCGGCGGCGCCCGCCGCGGGCGAGCCCGGGGGGACGGTGAGTCTCTCGAGGGGACGACGCAGCGTCTCGGTTCCCGGTTCGGAGGCGGGAGAGGTCGTACCGCTGCCCGACAGGCTCGTGGTGGCCGGCTCGGACAGCGTGTGGGTCGACGCGCGCCTCCTGGAGCGCGACCTGGACTACCGGCTGCTCTTCGACCCCGCGAGGGTGAGCCTGGAAGCGGCCCCGCCCGAGACGTCCGTGGTCACGATAACCTACCTCTACCTGCCCTTCGATCTGCAGACGAGCTACAGCCACGCGGTGCTCGACTCGTTCGCCCGCGCCCCGGACTGGATGGAGGGCGGAGCAAGGCTGGTCGAGACAGGGGGGACGGAGTCGCGGGAGCTGCCCGCGGGCCTCAACGTCGGCGGCGCCAAGACCTTCGGCGTCAAGGTCGGCTCCGACCGCGATCCAACGCTCGAGCAGTCGCTCAGGCTGAACGTGAACGGCCGCATCACACCAGACCTGAGGATAAACGCGTACCTTTCCGACCAGAACACCCCGCTCGTGCCTGAGGGAGATACCGAGGAGCTGAGGGCTCTCGACAAGGTCCTCCTGGAGATAGAGGGCGAGAGCGTGTCCGCGAGGATGGGCGACGTGGAGCTCGCGATGTCCGGCGGCCGACTGTTCGACGTGAGGCGGGATCTCAAGGGAGCGGTCGGGGAGGCCGTGATCGGCAGAGGGGAACTCAAGCTCGCGGGAGCCGCGGCCGACGGGGAGTTCGCGACGGACACGTTCAGAGGCCAGGGCGGCAAGCAGGGGCCTTATCTCCTGGGAACCTCCGTCGGGGCCGCGGGCGTGCAGGTGGTCGCGGGCTCCGAGAACGTGTGGATCGACGGCGAGCGCATGAGACGCGGTCGCGACAACGACTACGTGATCGACTACGCGGCCGGCGAGTTGACGTTCACCGAGAGGCGCCAGATCACGACCGACAACGTGATCTCCGTCGACTACGAGTACTCGCTCTCCGACTTCGAGCGCGACCTCTACGCGGGACGTGGAACGCTCGGGATCGGGGAGTCCGCTCGAGTAGGGGTCTCCTTCTTCAGAGAGGCCGACGACGAAGGCTCGCCTATCTCGCTAGCGCTCTCGGAGGAGCAGCTTGCGATCCTCGCTTCCGCCGGGGACGATGAGGGGCTGGCTCACGACGACGGCGTCGATTCCGTCGGGGTCGGCGGGGACTACGTCAAAGCCGAGGAAGGCTACTTCGTCTACGCGGGGGCCGATTCCGGGGTCTACGATCTGCATTTCGAGAGGCGCAAGAGCGGAGACTACGACTACGACTTCGAGGGCGACCGCTACGTCTACGTGGGCGAGGGTGAGGGCGAGTACTCGCTCGGCAGGAGCCTCCCTCTCCCTTCGGATCTCATCTTCGGCGCAGTCGACGCGGCCGTCCCTCTGGGGCGCGAGGGCTCGCTCGACATGGAGGCGGCGGTCTCTTCGCTGGACGAGAACACGCTCTCCGACCTCGACGACGACGACAACCTGGGAAGCGCGCAGGCGCTCTCGGTCGAGCTGCCGAAGATCCCGCTGCGCGCGGATGGGGAGAGCAGTCTGGGATTCGAGATGGACGCAAGAAGGGTGGCCGGCGCGTTCCGCGGGGTGGGCAGATACAGGGACGTGATATATCTGGAGAAGTGGGAGCTTGAGGGACTCGAGCTACCCGTGAGCGAGCTTCTGCTCGACGGCTCGGTCACCGCGGCAGACGAGCAGTTGGGGCGCCTGGCGCTCTCGTACGGCTACCTCGAAAGGGGAGAGAGCGTGTCGGCCCGGAAAGCCGAGCTGGCGCTGGAAGCGCGGCCCACGGACGATACGAGGCTCTCGGCCGACGGGCGGCTCGTCGAGCTCGACGCGACGGAGGAGAGCAGGGAACGCGAGTTCCTGAGAGCGGACCTCAGGCACGATCTCGGGCCCGTTGCGCCGGGCGCCTCCTACCGTCACGATTCCCGCGTCTCGGACGGCGTTTCCGGTGAGCGGTACGACGAGTATGGGATGTCGCTCGACCGGCGTGGCGGAGCTTTCGGCTTCGGAGCGCGCTACGCGCACCGGTTAACCGACCGCAGGGACGAGACCGGATGGCGCCGCGCGTCCGTGACGAGAACGCAGGAGTACAGCGTCGACCTCCGGGGCACGGAACTGCTCTCGCTGGAGGCCACCGCCTCGCGTCGGGTCACCGACTTCGAGCCCGAGTTCGAGGACGCGGGGTCCAAGCACGACGTGGCGAGGATCAGGGCGATGCACCGCTCGGCGGGCGGAGCGCTCCGGGGAGAGGTCAGGTATTCGGTGACCTCCACGGAGGTCGAGGAGAAGCTCAGGCAGGTGATCGTCGAGGACGGCGTCGAGATCGTGCGCATTCGCTCAACCGGCGTCTACTACCCCGTGACGGAGCTTTCCGCCTCGACGGGCTGGGAATGGAGTCCGCGGGGCGGCGTGGGGCGACGCGGCGACCTGCCCGATCCCTCGGCTTTTCGGAGGTTCCTGTCGACACTTTCGCTCGAGACCGACATCAGGCTCACCGAAACGACGGAGACCGGCGAGAAGCGGAGGCTCTACCTGCTCGATCCCGGGATCATCCGGGGCGATGACACGGTGCGCGGGGAGCTGACCGGCAGGCACGTCGCGCGGTACGTCGCCCGGGACGGCAGTCGCTCGCTCAGACTCGCGCTCACGACCAGGGACGCTCTCGACCGGAGCTACCTCGAGTCGACGGAGCTGCGGAAAGAGAGAACCGGCACCGCCGATTTCAAGCTGTCGCCGTCGGGGGACGTCGCATACCGGGTGCAGGGCGATCTCGGGAGCAGGACGCAGACATCAGAAGGTACTGGATACAGCTACGAGATCGACGAGCGCTCGGCGCTCGCCGAGGTGACGGTGAGAAGGCTCGGGGACGTGGAGCTGGGGCTCCTCGGCTCTCTCAAGGGCACGGAGGAGCGGCTCGATGGTGTCAGCCTGACCGAGACCGTGATCACGCCCTCGATCAAGTACAGGCTGCGGGGCAAGGGAACCGTGACCGCATCGCTCTCCAGAGTCGATGTATCGACGGACGTGGAGACGCTCCCCTTCTATCTCGCGGCGGGCCGGAGGCCGGGCGTCACGACCGAGTGGCGTCTGCTGGCCGACTACAGACTCAACCGCTACCTCACGGCGTCGGTCTCATACACCGGCGAAAAGCGGCCGGACAGCGACGCCAGGCACACGCTGGATGCGAGGGTGAATGCCTTCTTCTAGACGGGCACTCGAGAGCAATGCGGGCGTTCCGGCGCGCCGGGACCCGCTCGCGCTCCGTCCGACTCGCGTCGTCCTCGGAT
>WJLY01000013.1 GCA_014728245.1 Candidatus Effluviviaceae Genus IV sp. | reverse complement strand
CTCGATGAACATTCTAGTCGCCGTCTCGTTGATCTGCTCGATGGCCTGCTTCAGCGATTCCTTCGATTTCGCGAGATCGTCGTACTGCCCGTTCAGAAACTCGAGCCTCTTGCTCTCCTCGTCGTACTCCTCGAGCGCCAACAGGTTGACCGGGCCCATCGAGCGGAGCCGCGCGCGCAGTCGCTCCACTTCCTCGCGGGCCTTCTCCGGGGCGAAAGGTTCCTCGTCGTCCCGCGGCTCGAGATCGCCGAGAGACTCCACGTCGACGGAGTAGTCTTCGTTGAGTCGCTCTCTCAGCGCCTCCGACTTGCTCCGAAGTTCAGTCTCCTGAAGCTCGAGCTCGTGCAGCTCGCGCTGGGAGGCCTCGCGGCCATCCCGGGACGTCTTGGCCTGCGCCTCCAGCGTCTCCATTCTGGCCCGGAGCGCCCCGAGCGCCTCTCTCATCCGGTCTCTCTCGGTCGTCAGCGTCGACTGCTCGGATCTGAGCGAATCGAGCTCCGATGCGTTCCTTCCGATCTGCTCGTCCAGCTCGGCCACGGTTCTGACGTGACCCTCCCGCTCTTCGGTCTTCCTCTCAATCGCGGCTCTCGCGGAGCGCGCGGTCTCCGCCAGGCGCTCGCGCTCGGACCTCTTCTGCGACAGGTGGGAGCGCGCCGCGGCGACGGCCAGCTCCGCCTGCTTCTCGTCCTCGATTGCGCTCTGTCGCCTCTGCTCTGCCACGCCGAATTCGCGCTCGAGTTCCTGCAGTCTCTCCCCGAGCTCGTCCTCGCCTCTCGACAGGCTCGCGAGCCTGCTGGCGAGGCCCTCAACGTCCTGCCGCGTCGCCTCGATGCGCGCCTTCAGGGCGTCGCGGTTGGCCGTGAGCTGGCTCATCTTCTCCGTGAGCGTCGTCTTCGAGAGCTCACGTTCCGTCAGCTGCCGCTTGACCTCCCACAGGTCTGACTCGGCCCGCGCCGCGCCCTCCTGGGCTTCCTCTCCCGTGCGGGCGGCTTCCGTCAGCCTCGACCTCGCGTCGCTCTCGCGGGCCTCGGCCCGGGAGAGCTCGGTCTCGAGCCGCTCGACGTCGCGTTCCGCGGCCTCGACACGCTGGGTCCTGTGAAGGAGGCCGGTCTCTTCGCTTCCCGACCGCCCCCCTGAGAGGATCCGCCGCGAGTTGACCATCTCGCCGGACCGCGTGACGAACGAGACGCCATCCGCGTCGTCGCGGGCGGAGAGCCGGCCGGCCGTCTCAAGGTCTTCCACAATCGCCACGTCCTCGAGCAGGAAACCGGCGAGCTTCTCGTACGTGGCCCCGCTCGTGACTAGGTCAGACGCGCTTCCCAGGACTCCGGGGGCCGCTCTGAGTCCTTCGGGCAGCGGCCTCAGGGCAACGCTCTGAAGCTCCGAAAGCGGCACGAACGTGGCCCGGCCCAGGGAGCCCTCGGCCAGATGCCGCATGGCTTCTCGCGCGGACTCGGCGTCGTCGGTCACGACGAACTCCGCTGCGTTCTGCAGGGCGGCCTCTATCGCCGGCCCGTGGCCGGGCTTCACCTCCAAAAGATCTGCCACCGTGCCGTGTAGCCCGGCTATGCCGTGCGTACGGTCGGAGAGCAGCGACCTGACGCCTCTGGAGAACCCGCCGTACCCGTCGCGGATCTCCGAAAGAAGCGCGAGCTTGTGCCGTGCCGCCGCGAGCTCCCCCGCGATCCTTCCCCTGTCTTCCCGCGCGCTCAGGAGCTCCTCTCGCGCGCTGTCCACCCGGCCGGTGCGCTCCTTCTCCTCGTCTCTGGCGGCCGTGGCCGCGTCGAGAAGCTCCTTCTCCCTGCGAAGAAGCTCGAGGATCCGCTCCTCCTCGTCCGCCAGGGCCGCCCGGGCCTCCGCCAGTGAGGCCTCCAGCTGATTGTGTTCCCTGGTCAGATCGTCGAGCCTGGTCCTGTAGCTCCCGAGCTCCCCCTTCGTGCCGGCGCTGCTCTCGAGGCCTTCGAGACGCATCTGTTTCTCGGAATCGAGCGCCTGCTTCACACTCCGGTACTCGCGGTCGAGCGCCTGCAGCTCTTCCGATCGGACCCTCAGTTCCTCCTCCTTCTCACCGACTGCCTCCGCGGCCCTGCTCAGGGCGTCTTCGATGTCGGCGGCCCTCTTGAGCGAGAGCGAGAGGTCTGCGCGGAGGTCCGTGAGCTCCGTGCCGAGCTCGTGCACGCGCCTGTCGGACGCGCTTCGTCGCTCGCGAGCGACGAGCAGCGTCTCGGCAAGACCGCGCGCGCGGGAGTCGACTTCGTCGACCTCGAGCTCAAAGCTCGAAAGCGCCTCTTCCTTGTCGCGGAGCTCGGCCTTTACCGCCCCGAAGCTCCTCTCCGCTTCCGCAAGAACAGCGCCCGAGTCCTCCAAGGCCTGCCGGAGCTCCCGAGCCCTGGTTTCGGAGGACTGTCTCCGTTCCTTCCATCTTGCGTATTCCCAGCGGCCCAGCGCGATCTCGAGCTCGCGGAGCTCGTCCGAGTAGCGGCGATGGCGTCTTGCCTGAGCAAGCTGACGCTTGAGCGAGCGGACCTGCTTCTCGACCTCCGATATTATGTCGGCCACACGCTGCATGTCGGTCTCCGCGGCCGCCAGTTTGTTGAGCGTCGAACGCTTCCTCACCCTGTACTTCATGATGCCCGCGGCCTCCTCGAACATGAACCGTCTATGGCCGGTCGAGTCCGAGAGCACCGAGTCGACCATTCTCCGTTCTATGAGCGAGTAGGTCCTCGAGCCGATACCCGTGTCGAGGAAGAGGTCGCGTATGTCGCGCAGGCGGCAGGTCTCCTTGTTGATCGAATACTCGCTTTCGCCGGATCTGAAGACGCGACGGCCTATGGCGACTTCGCTGTAGTCGGTCGGGAGGTAGCCTTCCGAATTGTCGATCGTCAGAGCCACCTCGGCCATTCCGAGGCGCTTCCGCCTCTTGGTGCCGTTGAAGATCACGTCGGACATGCTGGAGCCGCGAAGCTCGGTCGGGCTCTGCTCGCCCAGTACCCACCGGATTGCGTCGACCACGTTGGTCTTCCCGCAGCCGTTTGGTCCGACGATGCACGTTATTCCGGGGCCGAACTCAAGCGATACCTTGTGGGCGAACGACTTGAAGCCGAAGATGTCGAGCTTCTTGAGGTGCACCTTCCCTCCTCACTGATCCCTTTCTTCCAGGCCGACCCAGGCACCTTCGTATCCGAGATCCTTGACGATGTCAAGCGCATTGCGCGCTTCGGCAAGCGTCGGGAAGCCGCCCCTCACCGCGACGCGGTGCCATACGCCACTCCCGGCAACATCGGCGTCTACGACGACGGCCGCCACGCCGCGCTCGCCGGCCTCCTCAACCTCCCACTCGGCGGCGGAGATGATCCGGTGCGAGCTGAGATAGACGATGTACGGGCCCCCGGGCCCGGACACCCCCCGCTCCGGAGCCGCCGCTCCACCGGTCGGGTCCGCGCGCCCTCCGGGCAATCTCTCCTGCCCCTCCGACTCGGTCTGCGAAGGTCGCTCGGCCTGTGCGTCCGCCGATGGCTCCGCCGCTTCCTCGACCGCGCCGGTCGCGTCGG
>WJLY01000117.1 GCA_014728245.1 Candidatus Effluviviaceae Genus IV sp. | reverse complement strand
GGGGGGGGCCTCATTGAGGCCCCGCCCTTTTGTAAGTTGTGCATCGCCTCGCTTGCGTAGCCGGCGCGTAGCCGTTCCTGCAGAGGCTCCTAGCGGCGGAACTTCCTTCTAACGAAGGGCACCGCGCCTACGAGCCCGGTCGAGAGGAGCAGCCAGGTGGAAGGCTCGGGTATCGGCGGCGCCTGCCCGTCGTGCACGAGAACGTCGTCGACGTACCAACCCTCGTACTCATTGAACATCCAGTCGACGGTATCGAAGTAGAAGCCTACCCGGAACTCGTTCAGGCCGTGCGAATCCAGCGTCGGCTTGAAGTTGTCAGTCCACATGGCGTTCCACTGCCCGTGCTCGAAGTAGTTGATGTCGGGAGCGAACGTGAACGCGTAGTTGAAGTCCGGGTCGTAGATCTCGACGTGAGCGATGTCGTAGTCGTAGTAGTCCTCGCCGGGAGCGTTCTCGGTCTCAAGCCACGAGGCGAAGTCGAGGTGGACGGCCGAGGCGCCGGTCACGTCGATCGTCGGCGACCAGGCGATGCCGTAGTTGGCGAACCCGTTGGTCCAGTAGTCGTAGAAAGGATCGCCCCAGTTATAGGCCAGGCTTCTGTCGCCCGTGTACGAACGGTAAGACTCCTGGTGCCACAGGTCGCCTGCGACATGGTACCAGTCGCCCACGTCTCCCTCGAAGTCCTCGTAGAGGAAGACGGTGCCGCTTGCCGTACTCGCCGCGATCAGCATGCCTGCGACAACGCCCAATGCGAGCAGCTTTCTCATGATGCTCCTCCTCACTCATCACAATGCGCGTTCGTGATACCCGTTATGCTCGATCACTATGCCGGCGCTCTTCACACACGAGTGCGCGGGAGAGCCGCCCGCGACGTTCTCTTGAACGATGACCAGTATCTCACTCTTTGTCTCAACAGTCAAGGAAAAGCTTCCGTGCCCGGAACTCAGGAAGCCGGCCCTTCCGGGATGTCCGTTTTATGGGGCCTTTTTTGGGTCCTGCACGCCGGGGTTCCATCCCCCGGGGCCGCCCCCGGAGCCTATGTCCGCGGCGCTTCCGTCAGTATCCGTCGTGCTTTCGTCCCCGGCATCGAGGCACGGCGAGCCGCCGGACAGTGAGAAGTCGAGGCTGTCGGCGAAGAGCGGTCGGACGGAGATGTTGCCGCGCTCTCCCGTCAGGTCATCGAGGCCCGCGTAGTCGGCTTCCACGTTTCCCCAGACGTCGTTGTGGCGCGCGTCCAGGTTCCGTACGTCTCCATTGACCCAGACACCGACGCGAGGGCAGACCCATTCCTCCCGCCAGCCGTTCTCGGTGACGATGTTGTTCACGAGAGTGAGGCGCGCGTCCGCGCTCCACAGCGCGACGCCGCAGTTCCCGTTTCGCGTAACGACGTTGTTCATCGCCTCCATCGTCGATGTGCCCGTGGTTATGACGCCCCACCCCAGGTTGTCGAACACGTCGTTGTTGCGCGCGACGACGCTCGAGCTGCCGAACGAGCCTATGCCCTTCCAGTACTCTGAGATCCTGTTCCGCTGGAGCAGCGCGGCCGCGTCCCACGTGATCCCTATCCCCGCGCCGCGTCCTCCTCTGATGACGTTGTCGGAGACGAACGCGGTCGCTCCTCTGTACAGGGCGATGCCGTCCCAACTGTTGTTCTTGATCCTGTTCCCGACGATGAAGATCTGCGCGCCCTCCCTGCCCATGATTCCGCCAACGCCTACGACCACATCGTCGAGCCGGTGCTCGTTGTCTATGATCCGGGTGTCTCGGACGACCACCGAACTCCGGCGGACCACCACCGCGGCATCGGTCGCCATCCCGTCCGCGTCGCGCCTCCCGCCGGTGATGGTCAGCGCGGATATCGAGGCCCAGGGGCAGTCCTCGAACAGGACCCCGTAGCCCGCGTTCGTTACGACGGTTGTCTCCGACGCGCCGCTGCCTCTCAACTCGACCGACTTCCCGCGCACCAGTAGCCCGAACGTAGCCTCGACGCGGGTCCGGTGCTCCTCGCAGTTACCGCAGAGATCCTCAACGAAAGCGGTGGGCGCCGCCTCGAAGACGCCCGGCATTATGAGGATGGTATCGCCGTCTCGGGCCGCGTCGACCGCGTACTGGAGATCCCGCCACGGATCGGCGGGGCTGCCTGTGCCGGTCTTCCCGTCGCCCAGGTCGTCGACATAGTGCGTGGCGGCGGTGCAGGTCGTGGAGAACGTGAGAACTGCCAGAACGGCGAGGAGCGCGATCCCCGCGAATAGGGGTTCAGAGCTTGCGGAGCGCTCTCGCGGCGTATTCGACGCGCCCGATCCAGGACTGCAGGCGCGACGGGGATTCGGGGTACTCATAGTAGAGCTCCTGTATCTCGTCGATGAGGCGGCCGGCGCGCACGAATCGGGCGACCAGACCGGGGCGGCGGGCGGCCCTGGCCAGAACGTGGAACGCACGCTTGAGGGGCACGCGCGCTCCCCCCTTGGCCAGGGCCTCCATCAGCACGCCCGCGCCCGCCAACTCCAGCGTGAGGAAGTCAAACTCCTCCGTGGTCAGGGAGGAGATGAACCTGCGCAGAAAATCGTGTCCGGCGTGGCGCGCCCCGATTTCCCGCATGAACACGCGATTGTAGCGCCAGAGGTCTTCCGCCGACGCGCCGCCGTCCGCGAGAGCGTCGCTCACGACCTCACCGGCCATGCC
>WJLY01000116.1 GCA_014728245.1 Candidatus Effluviviaceae Genus IV sp. | reverse complement strand
TGGTTCGAGTCCAACACGGGGAGCCACGCCAGCTTGGGTCAGACTGGCTGTACGTCGAGGCTACGCTCGTCACTCTCTCCTCGCTTACCAGCGGCGCCACTTGTCATGGTACGAGGGAGGATCCTCGATCGGCTGGTCGGGCTCTTGGCTCCTCTCGGCGAGGAACGTGCTCTCGTCCCCGTTCTCGATCTCGATCTCGCCACGCAGCCTGCCATCCGAGTCGAGCTTCGCGCTCCCCGAACCGGACATCTGGTCGTACTCCCAGGCGCCCATCCAGACGAACACGACCTCGTCTCCTACGACCCTCGCCTTGACGCGGGCGAGAAGGTAGTGCATGCGCAGACGGTCGTCGGAACCGGTGAGGGAGAGCATCGCCGGTCCGAGGTCGTCGAGATAGTCGTTCACCCAGGTGCCGGTGTCGATGATGCGCCACCAACCGTAGAACTCGGGGGGGATGTCTGTCATGACCCGCGCTCCCGCAGGACTGCACGTCCATGTCCGGGACGACTCTCCGCGAGCCTCGGGCCAACCTGACGACCGCCAATGACCAAGGGGCGCTCCTGGAACACCCGGAGCGTCATCATCTCCGCACGGCCTCGAAGAGCGCGGTGGTGACCTCGAGGTAAGCGTCCGCCTCCTGGTGGACGTGATAGGCCGGGACGTCCGGCAGCGCCACTTCCACGCGTCTTGCGTAGACTTCCTGCACTGTCTTGATGGCCGGCACGAGGTCGCCGTCGCCGGAAAGGACGACGGCCACGTCGTACGCATCCTCGGCCGCCAGCCGAACCAGATCCACCGCTAGGAGGACGTCCACGCCCTTCTCGCGGAGAATGCCATGGGCGTCCTTCTGGAACCGCGCGAGCCGGAGTGCGCCCTTCCGGTGGCGGCGGACGAACTCGAAGAAGCGTTGCTGGCCCGCGTACCGGCGCTTGTCCTCATCTGTGTCGCCCTGCGGAACGGGCGCGGCGTACATGCGCCACTGATGAAGACGCCGGTGAGCTCCCGCGAGCTTGTGGCAGAGCGACGGAAGATGCACCTTGCCGGCCCCGAAAGAGTCCCGTAGGTGGCTGTACAGGTTGCTGCCGTCGATGAAGCAGACCACTCTCGGAGGACCCTCTGCCGGCACCGGTCTTCCCCAAATGAAGAACCCGCCGTCTACCCGAGGGCGACGACGGGGATCCTAGAAACGCCATCCCCGAAAGGACGGGTGTAAGGATTGTACCCTCTGCTGCCCGGGGTGACAACTACGAAGCGGCGGGTGGATCGATCGCGGACGGGTGGTCGCGCGCACCGTCCCAGAGAACCCAGAACGGACAGTCTTGATCAACGCCGGAGCGGGATGAAGTCGTCGAGTAGCTCCTGGATTGCCTCTGCTCGCGTCTCTGGGTCGTCGAGAGCCAGCAAGGGCATGAGCGCCTGAGCGCCCGCTCGCCGAGCGGGCAGCCGTTGGCCGTCGGTGGGAGGCCGACGATGATCTACTGCGCCTCTTCTGGGAGCTTCAGGAGGTGAAGGAGTTGCGTGACCCGGGGCTGGGAGACGCCCATCCGGGCGGCGAGGGCCGCCTGGGTGAGGTCCGGGTCGGGGTCGAGCTCCGCGCGGAGCCCCGGGCCTTCTGGAGTAGCACCTGGATGGTGGGCGGTCGTAGGGGCCGGGCGCGCTCCGCGTCGAATGCCTACTCATCCTCTTGCCGCAGAAGGGTCTTACGGCCGTGCGGCCGGCGGCGGACGCCGAAGCTGAAGATGTCGTCCAGGCCCGCCGCGTTTTGATCAGCGTAGGTTTCGGGGAGGCACGCCTACGCCACCTGATCCTGCCGCATAACCAATTGGCTCGTAGGGGGTAACGTGGCTCTCTCCAGCGTCAGTAGTACCTGGACTTTCCGTGGCACCCTATGTGGCCCCCTATTGGAGGCTCGATCGGCATCGTGGGCGTCTCGCCGAGGGTCGCGGGAGGGCAGGAAGAAGCACCGGGGGGGCCCTACGGCAGGGAAAAGGCGGGGCGAAAGCCGAGGCCCGCCCCCCGGTCGCCGGGCACGCCCCAGCGGGCTGCGGATCGGCAATACCGCGCGATGCCGCGCCAGATGCCGCTGCGGAAGACCCGGAACGGCGCGCCCTCGGTCTTCCACGCCGAGCCGTCCGTCGGGGCCCTCTCGTAGGAGCTGTGCCAGTCGTCCTCGCACCACTCCGAGATGTTGCCGTGCACCTCGAAGAGCCCCCACGGGTTCCCGGGAAGGCTCCCGCAGGCCACGGTCTTCTCGCGGTACTCGCCTTTGGGGGTGTTTCCGTACGGGTAGTTCCCGTCGTAGTTGACCTGTGCCGGCGCGATCGCTTGGCCGAACGAGAACGGCATCGTCGTCCCCGCCCGGCAGGCAAACTCCCACTCCGCCTCGCTCGGCAGCCCGAGCCCGGCCTTTCCGCACCACGCCTTCACGGCATCCCAGGTCACACCTTCGATCGGGAGGTCCGGAACCCACCAGTTCCTCCCGTCTTCCCCTCCGACCTGGACCCACGCCCGCTGCGTGCACTCCGTTCGGCACATCAGGAACGCCCTCACTCGCACCTTGTGGACCGGTGACTCAGCGAACCAGTGCCCCTCCTCGCTCTCCGAAGACCCCATCCGGTACTCCCCGCCCGGGATGAGCGTCCAGCCGCAGCTTCACCCGGTTCGAGGGATCAGGCTGCGTTCCTTCTCAGCCACGACACCCAGGGGCGTGCGATCGCCCTCTCGATGGGTTCCGGTAGTCGATCCCGTCACCTACACATCCGCGAGCGTAGCTGGTGTATGTCAGCGGCGGACGGGGATCAAGCTT
>WJLY01000012.1 GCA_014728245.1 Candidatus Effluviviaceae Genus IV sp. | reverse complement strand
TTCGTCTGGCAGCCGGCGTCGCCAACGGCCACGAAGCCGTCGCCCACCATCGAGAGGAGCGGCCTTCGCAGGGGAAGCATGCCGGCGCCCGACTCCAGCGGCCTGGACGTCCTGACTTCGGGATGGCGCTCGAGGAACGCCCTGTAGGCCTTCCGGAGATCGCCGCCTGACCGTTCGAGCGTGGCGCCGATCCCGATGTTCGCCAGTCTCTCGCCCATTGGGAAGATCCAGCCGTAGCCGCCGCGCGCCTCGTCGGTGCCGAGATCGATGATCACCGCGCGCGGCTCGGGCAGCGGGGACGTAAGAGGGACGATCTCGCGATAGCCTATCCCTACGTCGCACCGCTCGAGCGTCTCCGCGCGGAGCGGCCCGCCGGACCTCGTGAGAACGGCGCGGTAGCCCGACGCGTCGATTACGACGCGGGCGGCAACCTCCGTCCGGGCGCCGTCGGGCAGGTCGAGTCTGACGCGCTTCGCCTCGCGATCGGACCAGCCGGCGCACGAGCAGCGGTCCGCAAACACGCAGCCGGCCTCCATCGCGTCGGCGAGGAGCCGCTGGCCGAGAACGAAACGGTTGAGTACGACCCCGGCCTTGGGGACGCGCATCGACGTCTCGCCGTCCTGCAACACAAGCATGCCGCCCTCGACTCTCCAGGCGACCTCGGCTCCGGTCGGAGCGGAGATGTAGCGCGAGGCGGATTCAAGGCCCTCGTCGGCTATCCCGTTGCCGCACACCTTTCTGCCCACGTCCGCCCGGGGCAACCTCTCGACGAGGAGAACCGAACGGCCGTCGCGCGCGACCCTGGCAGCTGCAGTCGCGCCGGCGATGCCCGCGCCCACAACGAAAACGTCGACTCGATCGGGGATCGTTCGGTTCATGACGGAAGAGCCTATCAGGGAGGTGTGGTGGGGTCAATCAGGGGGGAGTTGAAACCCGGAACGCTTTGTGCTATCATGTTAATTTGTCAAGCATATACACAGACCGCTAGACTTGCCCCCGAACGTGTTTTCCGCCCCGACGACGACGCAGTGCGGGAGAGACCCGCCGCGCGTGTAACGGGAGCCCGCAGCGATATGTGCTGCGTCTCCCGTCATCCGGGCCGGAGGTCGAGCGCGGGAAGGAGTCAACGCAAATGGCGCAGTTCCGAATCCGCGGTTGGACGTTCCGTTCAGCCGCCGCGGTGCTCATCATCCTGGGCGCGGTTCTTGTCTCGACGGCGGACGCCGAAACTGGCGGGGCGTCGTCGGAAATGACCCGAGAGCAGGTGATGGAACTAGAGGCGATCCGCGCGGCCATCGACAGCGCGGGCGCGCACTGGCGCGCGGCGCCGAATAGTATCTCGCTTCTGCCCGACGAGGAGTTCCGGAAGATGTTGGGCGGTGGCTGGCCTCCTCATGTGAAGGCGATCTTCGACACGCTGAAGCCCAGGCCGCAGGACCTTAGCAGGACCTATCCCAGCTACTGGGACTGGCGGGAGATGGGGGGCACGACCCCGGTGAAGGACCAGGGGAGCTGCGGGAGCTGCTGGGACTTCGCGGCGACGGGCGCGCTCGAAGGCAATCTGCGCGTGAATGAAGGCGTCGTGTATGACCTCTCGGAGCAGCAGGGGCTGGACTGCAACGACGGCGGGAGCAGTTGCGACGGGGGCTGGCAGGGAGACGCGTACGCGGTCTTCACCGACCCGGGCGCGGTCTCCGAGGAGTGCATGCCGTATCTGGCCCAGGAGAATACCTGCCGCCAGCGGCTGTGCGAGAAGGTCGCCATCATGGACGGCTATCAGTGGGTGGCCGGCAACGTGAACTCTTACAAGGCGGCCCTCATGGAGGGCCCCATATCGGCCTGCTACACGGTCTACGAGGATTTCGACGAATACAACGGCGGCTGCTACCAGCACGTCTGGGGTTCGGCCCAGGCGGGCCACTGCGTCGTGATCGTCGGGTGGGACGACAGCATGTGCGGCGGGAACGGCGCGTGGATCTGCAAGAACAGCTGGGGAGGAGGTTGGGGTACCGCGGGGTACTTCTACATCAAGTTCGGAGACTCGGGGATAGGGAGCGGCGCCGAGCGCCCTCTGAACGCCCACATTCCCAGAGAGCGTTTCGTGCCGGACGAGTACGCCACGATCCAGAGCGCGATAGACAGCTCCCAGAGGGGCGATGTAATACGCGTGGCCGGAGGAACCTACAACGAAAACGTCGTGGTAGGAGATTACCGGAAGCTGTACGGCGGGTACGACCCCACGTTCCAGGTGAGGGACCTGGAGGCCTATCCGACCGTGATCGACGCGGGCGGCGCCGGCAACGGGTTCACCGTGACGGGCGAAGCTAACGTCGTCATAGACGGCTTCGAGGTGATCAACGCGACGGGCGGCGGCAGCGGCATCTATCTGCAATCGAGCGACGCCAGGATCCGGAGCTGCGAGGTACGAGACTCCTACCGGGGCATCCATGTCGGAGGCTCCGCCTGGGATGCCGACGTCATAATCGAGCACTGCGTCGCGAGGGACAACACAGACAGCGGCATATACGTCGCGGGAGAGTCGTTCGCGAGCATCTCGATCAGGTGGACGGCGTGCTACGGAAACGGCGCCGACGGCATACACTCCAACCAGTCGATCGCTGACATCACATACTGCACGCTCTCGGCCAACGACGACGACGGCCTCGAGATCAACTGGACGAGCGGCAACATCGTCTCAAGTTCGATCATCTGCATGAACGGTGGCCACGGCCTGACCTGCTCTGTCGGACCGCCGGACAACCACCACAACTGCGTCTGGGGCAACGCCGCCGGCGACTACCAGAACTGCGCGGCCGGCAACGGGTCCTTCTCCGAAGACCCGAACTTCTGCGACCCGCCGTCGGACGTGTCGGTGCACGCGACGTCGCCGACGCTGGAAGCGGCGGAGTTCGGCGACGACATGGGCGCTCTGGGAATAGGCTGCCCGACCGGCCCCGTGAACCTGGCAGTCGAGCAGACAGGTGCGTCGCTGGAGCTGTCGTGGGACCCGCCGGAGTGGTCGCGCGCGGGCGTCGACCACTACGTCGTCTACCGCGACTCGAGCCTCTACCCCGGGAGTCCGGTAGGGACCGTTCCCGCGCCGGCCACCACGTTCACGGACATCACGGTCCCTCCGTGCGTCACGTGCAATTACTGGGTGTCCGCCGTCGACACGGACTCGCTGGAGGGCGCGTTGTCGAGCAGACGCTATTCGCAGCTCTGCTACGAAGGACCGACCGATCTCTCTGTGACGTTCGACGAGGGCGGGAACGAGCTTTCGTGGACCCCCGGCGAGGGCTCGATAGTCCGTTACGAGATCGTGCGTTCGACGATCGTCGATCCGGCCGATTCGGTCGGCAGCGCTTACGCGCCGGCCACGACATTCGTTGACTCCGACATCGCGTTCTGCCCCAGGGACAACTATGTCTATGAGGTCGTGCCGGTCTACGACACGGGGTGGAGGGGCCAGCCTACCGATCTGGTCGAGGTCGATCCCAAGCCGGCGCCTCCCGCCGGCCTTGCGGTCGAGCGCGTGGGCTCCGACGTCACTCTATCCTGGAGCCCCAACTGCGAGAGCGACTTCATGAGGTACTGGGTCTACAGAGACACGATGCCGCTCTCGCCGCCACCCAGACACGACTTCTGGATAGGGCAGACTACCGACACGACATACGTTGACGAGGGCCTGAATCCCGATTGGAACTACTTCTACAGGCTCGTCTCGAGCGACGAGTCGTCGAAGAAGAGCGACTACTCCGACATGGCCTACGTGGCGGACCCGGTATCCCGCACCGTACCCGGAGACTACCCCACCATACAGGCCGCGATCGACGTCTCTTCCCCGCCCGACACGGTGATCGTGTCTCCCGGCACGTACGGCGAGAACCTCGTTCTGAAGGACGGCGTGATCGTGAGGAGCTCCGGCGGGATGTCCGTAACGACCGTCTCCTCGACCACAACCCCCGTGGTCAGCGCCTCCGGGGTGTGCGATCTCACAAGGCTCGAGGGCCTCACCGTCGACGGGCAGGGGGCGCCCGTAACCGGGCTGGAGAGCTGGGGATCGTACATGGTGGTCCGGGACTGCGCGTTCACCGGCTGCACGAACGGCGTACACGCGAAGTTCGGCGGTAGTCCGGAACTCGAGGGGAATCTCCTCACTGCCAACCAGTACGGTGTCGCCGTCTCGGACTCGGCCGCTCCGATTCTCCTCTCGAACACGTTCGACGGAAACAGCGTGGCCGCGCTGAGTTCGAGCGGTGCGCCGGGACCGGACGTAGGCGGCTCCCTTGAGAACGCGAACGACTTCGTGAACCCGAGCTACTTCCAGCTCTTCAATTCGGGATCGGCGGCGATCGACGCCGACTACAACTACTGGGGCAACGTCTGTCCCGAGGCGGACTGGTTCTACGGTCCGGTCGACTACAATCCGTGGACCGACGAGACACACACCGAGGTCATCACCGAGTGCACCGACGTGCCGGAGGGGCTCGCCTCAAGGCCCAGCGTCGATCACAACTACCCGAACCCCTTCAACCCGCGGACCACGATCCGCTACACGGTCCCTCGTCCGGGGACCCGGGTCCAGGTTGAGATCTACGATCTGGCAGGCAGGCTGATCCGGACGCTGGTGTCGGGCGAGAAAGCGGCGGGCGAGCACGCGGCGGTGTGGACGGGCGCGGACGGGAGCGGGCGCCGGGCCGCATCGGGCGTCTACTTCTACAGAGTACAGATAGGCGAATACCGGACCGAGAGGAAGATGCTTCTTCTGAAGTAGCGGCGTCACAGAGCTGCGCGAAGCGGCGGACCGAGGTTGGCTCCATCGGGGTCGGCGCCTGGTCCGCCGCCCGTCTTGTGTGATGGT
>WJLY01000115.1 GCA_014728245.1 Candidatus Effluviviaceae Genus IV sp. | reverse complement strand
TCGCCATGGCGGCTGCGCCTGCCGGCGCCGGCGAGGCGGCGGCCGAAGAGAAGGACGAGTACGACGTCGTGCTGGCCGAGACCGGCGAGAAGAAGTTCCAGGTCGTCAAGGTCATCCGCCAGGTCACCGATCTGGGGCTCAAGGAGGCCAAGGATCTCGTGGACAACCCCGGCCAGCCGGTCAAGAAGGGCGTGACCAAGGACGAGGCCGAGGAAGTCAAGAAGAAGCTCGAGGACGCCGGCGCCAAGGTCGAGCTCAAGTAGCATTTCGCAGGGTACGCGGGTTCTCCCCGGCCGCCGGGCGGCGGCCCGTGTGATCGCCGGGGAGACCTGTCCCACGCAGGATGGAGGGTGACGAGTCAGTGATCGGACCCCAAGTGATAGACAGAAAGATCTTCTCCCGGTTCCCCATAGACCGCGAGCTTCCCATGCCGAACCTGCTGGACGTCCAGTTGGCGTCCTTCAGGTCGTGTCTGGGCACCGACGAGCCCGGCGGTACGAAGGGAACGGGGCTCGACGAGATCTTCCGGAAGTTCTTCCCGGTTGAGGGACATCAGGGGACCTACACCCTCGAGTACAAGGGCTACAGACTCGGGCAGCCCAAGCACACGATACAGGAGTGCCGCGAGCGGAACCTCACGTTCGAGGCGCCTCTCAAGGCGACGCTCAGGCTGGTCAGGTGGCAGCCGAGAGAGGGCGCGGAGCGCAAGTTCCTCGAGGCGGAGGAAGCGGAGATCTACCTGGGCGACATTCCGCTCATCACCGAGCGGGGCACGTTCATAGTGAACGGCGCCGAGCGGGTCATCGTGAGCCAGCTTCATCGGTCGCCCGGCGTGTTCTTCCAGGAGAAGACTCATCCCAACGGTACGATCCTGCACTTCGCGAAGATCATTCCGTACCGCGGGACCTGGGTCGAGGTGCGCATGGGCATCAGGGACGAGATGTTCATCCGCACCGACCGCCGGCACCAGTTCAGGATGACCACGTTCCTGAGGGCGCTCGGCTACTCGAAGGACGAAGACATCCGAGCGCTGTTCTACCAGACCGAGAGCCTGCCGCTTCCCCCGTCGAAGCCGAGCAAGACCACGCTTCCGTGCGGCACGGTATTCGCGCGCAGGTATGTGGACAAGGAAACGGGTGAGGTAATAGCCGAGCGCGGCGACGAGGTCGCGCCCAAGCACGTGAAGCAGCTGAAAGACGCCGGGTGGTCGACCGTTACGGTGCTCAAGACCGACGCGGCCAAGATCCTCGCGCGAAAGGACGAGGAGCGCGACCAGGAGCTCGTGGGGAGGATCTCTGCCAGGACGTACAGGCACCCGGAGACCAGGAAGGTCCTCGTCACCTTCGAGGAGAGGTTGACCTCGACGATCATCCAGCTCCTCCGCAAGGCCGACGTACGCGACATAGACCTGGTCGTGATGGACCCGACCGACGAGAAGATCCTCGAGGCCACGTTCTCGAGGGACAAGACCCATTCCCAGGAGGAAGCCCTTCAGGAGATCTACAAGACGATGAAGGGCGGCAACCTCCCGAGCATAGAGGCCGGTCAGGAGCTGGTCGACAGGATGTTCTTCGACCCGAACCGCTACGACCTCAAGGGCGTCGGCCGCTACAAGATCAACCAGCAGCTCGCTATCGAGGAAGAGGAAGTCCCCCTCGACACGATCTGTCTCACGCACCGCGACTTCATAGCCACGATCAAGGCGGTCCTCGACGTCGTGAAGGGCAGACGCGACATCGACGACATCGACCACCTGGGCAACAGGCGCGTGCGATCGGTCGGCGAGCTTCTGGAGAACCAGCTTTCGGCGGGCCTCTCGCGGATGGTGAGAGTCGTCCGCGACAGGATGTCAGGGGGCGACAGCGAGGGTCTCGACCTCGCGACACTCGTGAACTCGCGTCCGATCTCGGCAGTGGTCCGCGCGTTCTTCGGTTCGAACCAGCTATCGCAGTTCATGGAGCAGACGAACCCCCTCGCGGAGCTGACGCACAAGCGGCGTCTCTCGGCGCTGGGCCCGGGCGGCCTCACGCGAGAGAGGGCCGGGTTTGAGGTCCGCGACGTGCACTACAGTCACTACGGCCGCATGTGCCCGATCGAGACGCCCGAGGGACCGAACATCGGCCTCATCAGCTCGCTCGCGACCTACGGGCGGATCAACGACTTCGGTTTCATCGAGACGCCTTACTACCACGTCGATCACGGGAGCGTGACCACCAGGATCGAGTTCCTGACGGCGTCGGAGGAGGACAAGTACATCATCGCCCAGGCCGGGGAGCCGATCGGGAACGACGGCAGGCTCGCCGACGAGGCGCTGCTCGCCCGCCACAGGGACGATTTCCCGATGGTTCCGCGCGAGCAGGTCGAGTACATGGACGTCTCGCCCAAGCAGCTGGTTTCGGCCGCGGCGGCGCTCATACCGTTCCTGGAGCACGACGACGCGAACCGCGCTCTCATGGGCTCCAACATGCAGCGCCAGGCTGTGCCGCTCGTCAAGACCGAGCCGCCGCTCGTGGGCACGGGCATCGAGAGGCGCGTCGCCATCGACTCCGGCGCGGTGCTGACCGCGAAGCACACGGGCGTGGTCGAGAGCGTGTCGGCGGACCACATCACGATCCGGCACCACGACACCGTCGACGGCTCCGAGGCCGTCGAGACGCACGAGCTTCGGAAGTTCAAGAGGACGAACCAGAACACCTGCATCAACCAGCGCCCCATCGTCAGCGTGGGCGACCGCGTGGACGCGGGCGACGTAATAGCTGACGGCCCCTCCACGAAGGAGGGTGAGCTTGCGCTCGGCGCCAATCTGCTGGTCGCATTCATGCCGTGGGAGGGCTACAACTTCGAGGACGCGATCCTGGTGTCCGAGCGCATTCTGCGCGAGGACAGGCTCACCTCGATCCACATCGAGGAGTTCGAGTCGCAGGTGCGCGAGACGAAGAGAGGCATGGAGGAGTTCACCCCGGAGATCCCGAATGTCAGCGAGGAGAGGCTGAAGGACCTCGACGAGAACGGGATCGTCCGCGTCGGCGCAAGGGTTCAGGCCGGTGACATTCTGATCGGCAAGGTGACGCCCAAGGGCGAGACCGAGCTGACGCCGGAGGAGAACCTCCTGCGAGCCATCTTCGGCGACCGCGCCGGAGACGTGCGGGACACCTCTCTCAAGGCGCCTCCCGGCATGAGCGGCGTCGTCATCGATACGATGCTCTTCTCCAGGCGCGCGAGGGACGAGCGCGGCAAGAAGGTCGTGCAGAAGGAGATAGAGAAGATCAGGAACGAGGCCAGGACCGCGCTCAAGCGGCTGGGCAGAGAGCGCGGTCGGAGGATATACGGCCTCATCGAGGGAGAGAAGACCAAGTCGCTCCGCGACGCCAGAACCGGTGAGCTCGTGATCCGCGCCGGCCGCAAGGTCAACGACGAGGTCATGAAGCTCCTCAAGCTCGACAGGCTCGACTGGGAGGAAGGCGTAGTCCAGGACGACGATCTCAATGAGAAGGTCCGCGAGCTGTACGAGGAATACCGGCGCAAGATGGACGTGATCGAGCCGGAGCGCGACCGGAAGATAGAAAAGGTCAAGCTGGGCGAGGACCTGCCGCGGGGAGTGGTCAAGCTCGCGAAGGTCTATGTCGCCACCAAGCGGAAGCTCTCGGTAGGCGACAAGGTCGCCGGCCGCCACGGCAACAAGGGCGTCATAGCCAAGATACTCGCAGAGGAGGACATGCCCTATCTGCCTGACGGCACGCCGGTCGATATCGTCCTGAACCCGCTCGGCGTTCCCTCGCGTATGAACCTGGGCCAGATCCTCGAGACGCATCTTGGGTGGGCGGCGCACGAGCTCGACTACCTCGCAGCGACGCCGGTCTTCAACGGAGCGAGCGTCGACGCCATAAAGGGCGAACTCGAGAGCGCGGGACTGCCCAAGTCGGGCAAGACGCTGCTCTACGACGGCCGCACGGGACAGCCGTTCGAGCATCAGGTGACCGTCGGCTACATCTACACCATGAAGCTCCTTCACCTCGTGGACGACAAGATCCACGCCCGCTCGATCGGCCCCTACTCGCTCGTGACGCAGCAGCCGCTGGGCGGCAAGGCGCAGTTCGGCGGACAGCGTTTCGGCGAGATGGAGGTCTGGGCGCTCGAGGCTTACGGCGCGTCCCACACGCTCCAGGAGCTTCTGACCGTCAAGTCCGACGACGTGGTCGGTAGATCGAAGACCTATGAGGCGATTGTCAAGGGGCAGGATCCGCCGGAACCGGGTACGCCTGCTTCGTTCGACGTTCTGATAAGAGAGCTTCAGAGTCTCGGACTCGACGTGACCTTGGTGAGGGACTGAGGGCTCCAGAGGAGGAATACCTTTGTATTTCGGCGTCTTTGACGATTCGAGAGAGCCTCACAACTTCAACGCAATACAGATAAGGTTGGCCTCCCCGGAGGCTATCCGAAGCTGGTCGCATGGCGAGGTGACGCTGCCCGAGACGATCAACTACCGGTCGTTCAAGCCGGAGAAGGGCGGCCTGTTCTGTGAGCGCATCTTCGGTCCCGTCAAGGACTGGGAGTGCAACTGCGGGAAGTACCGCCGGATACGCTACCGCGGGATGATCTGCGAGAACTGCGGTGTCGAGGTCACGCAGTCCAAGGTCCGCAGGGAGCGCCTGGGGCACATAGAGCTCGCCGTCCCGGTCGCCCACGTGTGGTTCTTCCGCGGCAACCCGAACATCATCGGGCGCATGCTCGACATGAAGCGGCGCGATCTGGAGAGAGTCCTCTACTACGAGTCGTACGTCGTGCTCGACCCGGGCACCACCGACCTCAAGGTGAAGGAGCTCCTCTCCGGCGAGAGAATGGCGGAGTACCGCGAGCGTTACCCCGATTCGGGCCTGCGGGCGGAGATGGGCGGGAAGCCGATCCAGGAGCTTCTGCAGCAGGTCGACATAGACAAGGAGTACGCGGAGCTTCGAGCCCAGGCGCGAGATCAGGAGACGACCAAGCAGGCGAAGAAGCGGGCCCTGAAGAGGCTCCAGGTCTTCGACGCCTTCCTGGGTTCCGGGAACGAGCCTGAGTGGCTCGTGATGGACGTGATCCCGGTTCTGCCGCCCGACCTGCGGCCTCTCGTGCCGCTCGAGGGCGGCCGCTTCGCCACGTCCGACCTGAACGACCTCTACAGGCGCGTGATCTACAGGAACAACCGCCTCAAGAGCCTGCTCAAGATCAAGGCGCCGGAGATCATCCTCAGAAACGAGAAGAGGATGCTCCAGCAGGCGGTAGACGCGCTCTTTGACAACGGAAGAGGTTCGCGCGCCGTGCGCGGGCGCGGGCGCCGAGTGCTGAAGTCGCTCTCTCACCTTCTCAAGGGGAAGAAGGGCCGCTTCCGCCAGAACCTCCTCGGAAAGCGCGTCGACTACTCCGGCCGCTCGGTCATCGTCGTGGGCCCGGAACTCAAGCTTCACCAGTGCGGCATTCCGAAAACGATGGCGCTGGAGCTCTTCAGCCCGTTCATCGTCCGGAGGCTGCAGGAGCTGGGACACGCGCAGACCGTCAAGGCGGCGAAGAACATGATCGATCGCCAGAGCCCGGAGGTCTGGGACGCGCTGGAGGACGTGATCCGCGACCACCCGATCTTCCTGAACCGCGCCCCGACGCTTCACAGGCTGGGTATCCAGGCGTTCGAGCCCATTCTGGTGGAGGGCAAGGCGATCCGGATCCATCCCCTGGTGTGCACGGCGTTCAACGCCGACTTCGACGGCGACCAGATGGCGGTTCACGTGCCGCTCTCGTTCGAGGCACAGATCGAGAGCAGGGTGCTCATGCTGTCCGTGAACAACATCTTGCTTCCGGCGAACGGCAAGCCCGTGGCGTCGCCGTCTCAGGACATCGTGCTCGGCTGCTACTACCTGACCAAGGGACAGGCCGACAAGCCGGAAGCGAAGGACATGAAGAACTTCGTTGACGCGGACGAGGTGATCTTCGCGCTCGATTCCGGAGGCGTGGACCTGCACGAGTGGATCCGGGTGAGAGTGGCGGGCAAGTCGAGAGAGACGACGCCGGGACGCGTACTCTTCAACCAGATCATACCCGACGATGTCGGGTACGTGAACCAGCTGATGGACGGCGGGAAGCTTAAGGACCTGGTAGGCAAGTGCCACAGACTGCTGGGCCAGGAGAAGACCGCCACGGTGCTGGACAAGCTGAAGTCGACAGGGTTCCACTACGCGACGCTGGCCGGGATCACGATCGGCATCGACGATGTGCTGATCCCCGACGCCAAGAAGGACATCCTCACTGAGGCCCAGGACGAGGTGAACAAGATCTACTCGCACTACAGGAGCGGCGTCATCACGGACACCGAGCGGTACAACAGGGTGGTCGACACGTGGACGCACGCCGCCGGTGACGTCGCCGACGCGATGGCGAAGGCGATGCAGGAATCGGCTGGCGGGTTCAACCCGATCCACATGATGGCCGACTCCGGAGCGAGAGGATCCAAGGACCAGATACGCCAGCTCGCCGGCATGCGGGGGCTAATGGCCAAGCCGCAGAAGAAGCTGACGGGCCAGATGGGCGAGATCATCGAGTCGCCGATCAAGTCGAACTTCCGCGAGGGTCTGACGGCGCTCGAGTACTTCATCTCGACGCACGGCGCGCGGAAGGGGCTTGCCGACACGGCTCTCAAGACGGCCGACGCGGGCTACCTGACCAGGAGGCTCGTCGACGTGGCCCAGGAGGTAGTCGTTTCCGAGCACGACTGCGGGACGTCGAGAGGGCTTGTGACCACGGCTCTCATCGAGGCAGGCAAGGTCGTTGAGCCGCTGCACGAACGCGTGCTGGGCAGGATAACGGCGGAGGACGTGATCGACCCGGCGACCGGAGAGGTCATCCTCAAGCGCAACGAGATGATCGACGAGGAGGCGACGGAGCGCCTCAGCAACATGAACATCGAGGAAGTGACGATCCGCTCCGTGCTCACGTGCGAGTCGAGGCACGGCGTATGCGCGATGTGCTACGGCCGGAACCTCGCGAACGGGCGGTTCGTGGAGATCGGCGAGGTCGTCGGAATCGTCGCAGCCCAGTCGATCGGAGAGCCGGGAACGCAGCTGACGCTTCGGACGTTCCACATCGGCGGCACCGCCGGACGAATCGCGGAGGTATCCAAGCGCGAGGCGGCGATGCCTGGCGAGATCGAGTTCAAGTTTGACAGGTCCTCGGGCGTGAGGACGAACGTCCAGGGCCAGCAGATCGTGATCGCCAGGAACGCGCGGATCGTGAAGCACGGCGATGACGGCAGGGAGCGACACTACAACGTCCCTTACGGAGCCACAATGCACGTGAGCGACGGCGACAGGGTTGAGGAGGGCGACGCGCTCTTCGAGTGGGATCCGTACAACGACCCGATCATCGCGCGTTCAGGCGGAACCGTGAAGTACGACCAGATCGTGGACGGACGGACGGTCGACCGCGTGGCCGACGAGTCGACGGGGCACAGGGAGCGGGTCGTCATCGAGGACCCGGAGAAGGATCTGCACCCTTCGCTGATCGTGGAGTCCAAGACCGGGAAGAACCTCGGCGAGTACATCCTCCCGACCGGCTCGCAGGTGCTCGTGGAGGAGGGACAGGAGATCACGCCGGGGACGCTTCTCGCCAAGATCCAGAGAGAGTTCGGCAAGACCCGCGATATCACGGGAGGACTGCCGAGAGTCGAGGAGCTCTTCGAGGCCAGGCCGCCCAAGAACCCCGCTACGATCAGCGAGATCGACGGGATCGTGCGGTTCGGCGAGGTGAAGAAGGGCCTCCGCGAGATCTCCGTTCAGGGCGAGGGCGTGGAGCGGCTCTACAAGCTGCCGCACGGGACTCACCTAAGGGTCCACGACGGCGAGGCGGTGAAGGCGGGCGACAGGCTTTCGGAAGGCCCGGTCAACCCGCACGACATCCTGGCGATCAAGGGCGAGAAGGCGGTACAGGGCTATCTCTTGAACGAGATCCAGGAGGTCTACAGGCTCCAGGGCGTCAAGATAAACGACAAGCACATCGAAATGATCGTCCGGCAGATGCTCCAGCGCGTGAAGGTCGTCGATCCCGGAGACACGAAATTCCTCGAGGGCCAGATCGTCGCCAGATCCGAGTTCGAGGCCGAGAACAGGCGGATCGCGGAGGAGAACAGGGGACGGAAGAAGGCGGACAAGCTCGAGCCGGGCCAGCACGAGGCTCTCCTCCTCGGGATCACCAAGGCCGCGCTCACGACCGACAGCTTCATATCTGCCGCCTCCTTCCAGGAGACGACTCGCGTCCTCATGATGGCCGCGACGCGGGGCGACACGGACGAACTCCGCGGGCTCAAGGAGAACGTGATCATCGGCAGGAGGATCCCCGCGGGCACGGGGCTCAACCGGTATGAGGACATCATTATCACCAAGCCGGAGGAGCCCGAGCCCAGGGTCGTCGAGCGCCCGGACGAGGCCCCCGAGGGCGCCGTCGGAACGCTCACGTCCGCGTCGGGTTGACGCGGGGACACGGGACAGCAGACTCGACCGAGCACGGCACGACAGGAGGAACGATTGCCGACAATCAACCAGCTCATTCGTCGCGGCAGGAAAGTGAAGACCAAGAAGAAGCCGGCAAGGGCTCTTGAGGGGCATCCCCAGCGCAGAGGCATCTGCACGAGGGTCTACACGACCACCCCCAAGAAGCCGAACTCGGCGCTTCGCAAGGTGGCCAGGGTGCGGCTGATGAAGGGCGACTCGGTGACCGCCTACATCCCGGGAGAGGGACACAACCTGCAGGAGCACTCGGTAGTGCTCATCAGGGGCGGCAGGGTGAAGGACCTCCCGGGCGTCAGGTATCACATCATCCGCGGGCCGATGGACGCGGCGGGCGTCGAGGGTAGAAAGCAGTCCCGCTCGAAGTACGGGACCAAGAAGCCGAAGTAGCGGCCGGCGGAGGATGACGCCCGGCCGAAGAAGTGTTCCGCGGCGGTGGAGCCGTGAGCGGGCCGGGCGGAGAACCACGAAGAGCTTCTTTCTTAAGGAAGGACGAGGATGCCGAGAAGGCGCGAAGTTCCAAAGCGGAAGAGGGTCCCCGACCCGAAGTACGGGAGCCCTCTCGTCACGCGCTTCATCAACAACCTCATGCAGGGCGGCAAGAGAAGCGTGGCCCAGAAGATCGTCTACGACGCGATGGAGATGATCGCGGAGCGGAGCAAGGAAGATCCGCTCCAGGTCTTCGAGAAGGCCGTGGGCAACGTGAAGCCGATGCTGGAGGTGAAGTCGCGGAGAGTAGGCGGCAGCACCTATCAGGTGCCGGTCGAGGTTAGGCCCGAGCGGCGCACCGCGCTGGCGTTCAGGTGGATCATCACGTTCGCGGGTCAGCGCTCAGAGCACTCGATGGCCGCGAAGCTGGCCGGGGAGATCCTCGCCGCCTACAAGAAGGAGGGGGCGGCGATGAAGAAGCGCGACGACACGCACAGGATGGCCGAGGCCAACAAGGCGCTCGCGCACTACAGGTTCTAGGAGCCGGTCCGGTCTTTGGGGGAGCATTTGCAGCACGCGCCTAGCACGAGCACGAGCGGCCGGGACGTCTGGCCGGCCCCCCACGCGGAGTCCGCGCGTCACGCGGCGCGAAGGAGTACGGGGAAGGGCAGGATGTCGGAAGAGCGCGCACTCGAGAAGGTCAGGAACATAGGCATCATGGCGCACATCGATGCCGGCAAGACGACGCTCACCGAACGCGTTCTGTTCTACACGGGCAGGGTGAGGCGCATGGGCGAGGTGCACGACGGCACCGCGGTGATGGACTGGATGGACCAGGAGAGGGAGCGCGGGATCACGATAACGTCGGCGGCTACGACGTGCTACTGGCTTGATCACCGCGTGAACATCATAGACACGCCGGGCCACGTCGACTTCACGATGGAGGTGGAGAGGTCGTTGCGGGTGCTCGACGGAGCGGTCGCGGTCTTCGACGGCGTGGCCGGCGTGGAGGCTCAGTCCGAGACGGTGTGGAAGCAGGCCGACAAGTACCACGTTCCGAGGATCGCGTTCATCAACAAGATGGATCGCGTGGGGGCCGATTTCGGGAACTCTATGAAGATGATGGTGGACAGGCTGGGCGCCAATCCGGTCGCGATTCAGATACCGATCGGATCGGGCGACACGTTCGAGGGGGTGATCGACCTCGTTCGCATGAAGTCGATCCGTTTCGACCCCGAGTCGTACGGGGCGAAGTTCACGGAGGGCGACGTCCCCGAGAGCATGGCCGCGGAGGCCGAGGAGCTGCGTTCGCGTCTCGTGGAGAGCGTGGTCGAGTCGGTCGAGTCGCTCGCGGAGAAGTACGTGCACGGCGAGCCCCTGTCCGAGGACGAGATCGTGGCGGCGACGAGACAGGCGACTCTCGACGCCAGAGTGGTGCCCGTGCTGGGCGGGTCGGCGCTCAGGAACATCGGCGTGCAGGGCGTGATGGACGCGATCGTCCGCTACCTGCCTTCGCCGAACGACGTGCCTCCGGTCACGGGCATGAACCCGTACACGGAGAAGGAAGAGGAGCGGCGCGCCGCGAAGGACGCCCCGACCGCGGCCCTGGCGTTCAAGATCGCCAGCGACTCCTACGTGGGCAGGCTTACGTACGTGAGGGTCTACTCCGGCAGGATCGAGAAGGGCAAGCAGCTACTGAACCCGCGAACTGAGAAGAAGGAGAGAATCGGCCGCATACTGCTCATGCACGCGAACCGCCAGGAGGACAGGGACGAGGCCGTGGCCGGGGAGATCGTGGCGGTCGTGGGGCCCCGGGCAACCGGAACGGGCGACACGCTCTGCGATCCGAAGAAGCCGATCGCGCTCGAGCCGATGCTCTTCCCGGACCCTGTCGTCTCGATCGCCATAGAGCCCAAGACGAAGGCCGACGAGGACAAGCTCGTGGGCACGCTCGACAGGCTCTCCGAGGAGGATCCTACGTTCGTCACGCGGACGGACGAGGAGACGGGCCAGACCATAGTGTCGGGCATGGGAGAGCTGCACCTCGAGGTTCTCATCACCAGAATGGTCAGGGACTTCGGGGTGAAGGCGAACGTGGGGAAGCCTATGGTCGCCTACAGGGAGACGGTGACGAAGCCGTCGGAGGCCCGCGGGCAGTACATAAGGCAGAGCGGCGGCAAGGGGCACTACGGCGACGTTCGCATCCGGATGGAGCCGCTCGAGACCGGCGCGGGCGTTGAGATAGGGCACGCCGTCCGCGACGGGGAGCTACCGCGGGAGTTCATCGAGGCCGCGAGAGAAGGCATCAGAAGCGCGCTGGAGAACGGCGTGCTCGCGGCCTACCCCGTGATCGACGTGAAGGTGACCGTTCTAGGAGGTACCTACCACGACGTCGACTCGTCCGAGATGTCGTTTCGGGCGGCCGGTTCGATGGCGGTTCGAGAGGCGGTCAAGAAGGGCAACCCGATACTCCTCGAGCCGGTGCTGGACGTGGAGGTCGTCGTGCCGGAGCAGTACGTGGGAGAGGTCCTTGCCGACCTGGCGGCGCGCGGCGGTCGGATCGAGACGACTCAGATGCGCTCAGACGCGCGCGTCATCGATGCGACGGTGCCGCTCGGCAAGACGTTCGGGTACGCGACGGCGCTCCGGTCGCTGACACAGGGAAGAGGGCTATACACGACTCAGTTCTCGCACTACGCCGAGGTTCCGCGCGATGAGCAACAGAAGATCCTGGAGAGCTGGGGCTGGATATAGATGTTCCGTGGCGCGCGTGACGCGGCGCGCGGGCGATTCTGAACCGAACAGAGACTGAACAACGAGCAGGAGGGTCACAGGAGATGGCGAAGGAGAAGTTTGAGAGGACGAAGCCCCACGTGAACGTGGGCACGATCGGTCACGTGGACCACGGGAAGTCGACACTTACCGCGGCGATGACCCTTTGCCTGGAGAAGGAGGGTTTCGCGAAGTACATCCCGTTCGACGAGATCGACAAGGCGCCTGAGGAGCGGGAGCGCGGTATCACGATCGCGACTTGCCACGTGGAGTACGAGAGTCCGAACCGTCACTACGCGCACGTCGACTGCCCTGGGCACGCGGACTACGTGAAGAACATGATCACGGGCGCGGCGCAGATGGACGGGGCGATCGTTGTTGTGAGCGGCGCAGACGGACCGATGCCGCAGACTCGTGAGCACATCCTTCTTGCTCGCCAGGTCGGGGTTCCGACGATCCTGGTGTACATGAACAAGACGGACATGGTTGACGATCCCGAGCTTCTGGAGCTGGTGGAGCTTGAGGTGCGTGAGCTTCTTTCGGAGTACGAGTTCCCGGGCGAGGACATTCCTGTGATCAAGGGTTCTGCGCTGAAGGCACTGGAGTGCGGTTGCGGTGGCAAGGAGTGCGAGGCGTGCGGTTCGATCTGGGAGCTTGTGAACGCGATGGACGCTTACATTCCTGAGCCTCAGCGCGAGATCGACAAGCCGTTCCTGATGCCTATCGAGGACGTGTTCTCGATCACCGGTCGCGGGACGGTTGGAACGGGCCGTATCGAGCGCGGGGTGGTCCACACTGGCGACAAGGTCGAGCTGGTGGGGATTCGCGACACCCGTGACACGGTTGTGACTGGCGTGGAGATGTTCCGCAAGATACTCGACGAGGGGCAGGCCGGCGACAACGTGGGGCTTCTTCTTCGGGGTATCGAGAAGGACGATCTGGAGCGCGGGATGGTGGTGTGCGAGCCTAAGAGCGTGACGCCCCACACGAAGTTCAAGGGGCAGGCCTACATACTGACACGGGACGAGGGAGGGCGTCACACGGCGTTCTTCAACGGATACCGGCCCCAGTTCTATTTCCGGACGACTGACGTGACCGGCACGGCGACGCTTCCGGAGGGGACGGAGATGGTGATGCCCGGCGACAACGTGGAGCTTCTGGTGGAGCTGATCACGCCGATAGCGATGGAAGAGGGGCTCCGGTTCGCCATCCGCGAGGGCGGCAGGACCGTAGGCGCCGGCACTATCACCGAGATCATCGAGTA
>WJLY01000114.1 GCA_014728245.1 Candidatus Effluviviaceae Genus IV sp. | reverse complement strand
GGGTCGTCACGCAGCCGCTCCAGCAGCGCGCCCGCAAGATCGGCGGCCCGGACGTAGTCGCCCGACATCGTGAGCGCGAGGATCGTGTCGGCCAGCGCCTCCACCGAGAGCTCGCCGACCGGGAGCGCGCCTGGCGACGCTTCCGCCGGCAGCTCGTCCACGGAGGGCGCGCCCGGCGGTGCTTCCTCCCGCAGCTCGTCCACGGGTAGCGCGTCTGCGGGCGCTCCGCCCGGAACGGCCGCGCACAGGATCGCTCCCACGAGTGCCATCGCCGGGAGCGCTGTCGCCACGCGTTGTCTCACCTGCCGCCTTCCTCGCTGCTTTCCGGGCGTCTCGTACGGCGCGCCCGGGCGATCCCCGGGGTCCGTTGTGCTCTGTGGTCGATCCGGAATCCGCCGCTCCCCGCGGCCGGTGGAAGCCCGCTGCTCCTTGAGTCCGGCCGAAGCTCGCCGCTCTCCGGGGCCGACCGGGCCCTCTACTCCCCGTGGCCGGCGAGGACGACGATGTAGGGGCTCTTCCCGGTGTAGGGGGTTCGGTCGAAGTCGCCGTACATCTCGTTGATCCTGAGTCCGGCGTACTCGATCGCCTCTTCGATCGCTTCGGGCGTTATGACCGCGGCCTGCCCCGTCTCGTTGACGGTCACCGTGGACGTCCTACCGGGAATGTGCTCCTTGTAGAGGATGTCGAACGACACGGTGTCGGTGCTCGGGCGGTATGTCTGGGCTATGAACCTGATGACGACGCGCCCGCCGGGCAGCTCCGCTCGCTCCGGGCCGAAGGCCTCTGTCCGCCGCATCGTGCGCGGCGCCGCGACGTCGAACGCGAACACCCCGCCCGGCTCGAGATGGTCCGCCGCGTTCCTGAAGATCCCCCTGAGGTCGTCGGCGCTCGGCGTCTGGACCGCGGCCGACGCCGCGTAGACGAACGCAAACCGCTCGCCAAGGTCGAACGACAGCATGTCGGCCAGGACAAACCTGCACCTGGCGCAGATGTCGGCGTGATCCTCCCTCCGCTTCCTCTTCGCTTCTCTTAGCATCGCGGGGGAGTTGTCGATACCGACGACCTCCCGTCCGAGGGCGGCGATCTCGAAGAGCACGCGGCCCGTCCCGGCGCCCAGCTCGAGCACCTTCCCCTCCGACCGACTCGCGATGTCGACGTAGAAGGCCGAATTGCCCTTGGTGTCGAAGCTGTCGTAGTACTGGGCGCTCTCCTCGTAGCTCACGCGATCACCCCCGGGTCATCGGATACCACTATAGCCCTTTGGCGAGAGAAATTCATTAATGTTCGCGCCGCCTGGCTGCTCGACATCACCTCTGCGGAATTGTACGCTCTATTGGCTTCGCGGAAAACCGGGAACAGCCAAAGGAAGACGATCTTGCCGGTAGTTACCGCAACGCTCACTCTCAGGACCTCTGGCAACGGCGACACGGTCGATCTCACGGGCGATCTCGCAAGGGCAGTGGGCGAGAGCGGGCTCATGGACGGCGTCGCCACGCTCTTCATAGGCGGCTCGACCGCAGGGATAACGACCATTGAGTTCGAGCCGGGCGCCGTCGGGGATCTGCAGGACGTGTTCGAGGAGATTGCCCCGCAGAACAGGGACTGGCGGCACCATCAGCGCTGGGGAGACCGTAACGGCCACAGCCACGTCCGCTCCGCGCTGCTGGGACCAAGCCTGTCCGTCCCGTTCGTCAGCCAGGAGCTGACGCTGGGTACCTGGCAGCAGGTGGTGCTCGTGGATTTCGACGACCGCGCGAGGAACCGCGAGGTCGTGGTCCAGATCATAGGCGAGTAGGTTCGGGACGCGATGAGAATCCTGATAACAGGCGGGAGCGGTCTCGTCGGATCGCGAGTCGTCCGGCTTCTCTCCCGCAGTCACGAGGTCCTGAATCTGGACCTGCGTGCTCCGCCCGACACATCCGCGTCTCACCTGCCCGGCGACATACTGGACCGCGACACGGTCCGCGCGGCCATGAACGGGATCGACGCAGTTGTGCACGCCGCGGCGATACCCGGACCGGCCTTCGGCGTCGCGGACGACATCTGCCTGACGAACATCGAGGGGACGCGCAGGGTCGCTCTGGCGGCCTTCGACTCCGGCGTCGGGCGCTTCGTGAACCTGTCGAGCGAGTCGGTGCTGGGGTTCGCCTTCGGTGAACAGAAGGTGCAGCCGATGTACCTTCCGGTCGACGAGGACCACAGACTGGCCCCGAGAGACCCATACGGCCGGAGCAAGCTCGTCGCTGAGGAGGCGCTCTCAGACTGCCGGCCCGACGACGCGGTCGTGGTCAGCCTGCGGCCCCCCTGGGTGTGGGTCCCGGAGGAGTATGCCCGGTGCAGGAGGCTCACGCGCGACCCTGAATCGTGGGTGGGCGGGCTCTGGGCCTACGTTCACGGGGACGATCTCGCCAGAGCCGTCGAGCGAGCGCTCGTGCACGAGCTCGCCCCGGGGCATCACTGCGTATACGTCGTGGCGACGGACAACGGCACGATCTTCAGGACGAGAGAGCTGATCGAACGCTACTACTCTCAGACCCACGTACGACCCGGCATCTCCG
>WJLY01000113.1 GCA_014728245.1 Candidatus Effluviviaceae Genus IV sp. | reverse complement strand
CCGGCTGTACGAGGAGTTCAGGCCCGACATACCATCGGGCAAGCGAGGTTGGGGTGCCAAGGGCGACCTTGATCTCGGGCTCATCCGCTCGTTGGGCGGCTAGCACTCCAGGTGCGGCCTTTGTGGAGGCGGTGCGCCTTGGGCGAGACTCCGCTCTACTGAGTCTGGACCTTTGAGCGCAGCGTCCCGCGAGCGAGACGCGACATGCACGGGGCCGACCGGACCATCTGGTCGGCCCTTCTTCTTGGCGTCGGCCCTGGACACCGGTCGACCGTTCTCCCTGGCGTTCGCTCCTGACACATTTGACCGCTCGCTCCTCTCTTGGCCGCGCTTCTCCCGGAGACGTCTCGATACGAGCACCCGGTGGGCCGGGCTCCGGCGGCTCTTCCGACCGTCGCGAACCACAAACGGGCTTCCTCGGCATCACAAGAAGTGGACCGTCTGCGCTCAAGAGAGGATGATCCACTCGAGATGCGAGACGGTGGTCGAGGATTCCGAAGGCCAGTGGAGGCTGCGTCAATTGATGCCGGGCTTGGCGCGCAAGAACAGAAGGAGGATTGCTTGGAACTGAAGGGGAAGCGAATCGCCGTTCTCGCGGAGGACCTCTACGAGGACATCGAGCTCTGGTATCCGATGATGCGAATGCGCGAGGCGGGCGCGGAGGTGAGTGTGCTCGGAGCGGGCAAGGGCAAGAGCGGCTACAAGGGAAAGCACGGCCTTCCGATATCGACCGACGGGTCCACCGACGAGGCGTCGGCCGACGACTACGACGCGGTGATCATACCCGGGGGCTACTCCCCCGACCGCATGCGCAGACACAGCTCGCTGATTGAGTTCGTGAAGACGTTGCACGACAGGGGTGCCGTTGTGGCGTGGATATGCCACGGCGGCTGGGTGCCGGTCTCCGCCGGCGTCGTCGAGGGGCGCAAGGTCACGTCGTTCTTCTCAATCCGCGACGACATGGAGAACGCCGGCGCCACGTGGCTCGACGAGGAGGTCGTTCGCGACGGCAACCTTGTGTCGAGCAGGTATCCGGACGACCTGCCGGCATTCTGCCGGACGATCATAGACGCGCTGGCCGAGAGCGACTGACCCGAGGAGGTAGACAACGGATGGATCTCATAACGACGCACGACCTCGAGGAACTCGCGCGGCGGGTCGACGGTCCGCGGGTCTCCATCTACATGCCGACGCACCGAACGGTACCGGAGGTCGAGCAGGACCGTATCCGCCTGAAGAATCTGGCCGGAAAGGCGGAAGACCGCCTGGAGGAGGGCGGCCACAGGCGGAAGGAGATCGAGCCGATCGTCGCCCCGCTGCGAAAGCTGGTCGCCAACGACTTCTTCTGGAACACGAGGAGCGACGGCCTGGCGGTGTTCGCGGGTCCGGAGGGACTCAGGACCTACAAGCTTCCCGCCTCGTTCGAGCCTTCCGTGGCTGTCTCGCCCCGGTATCTCCTGAAGCCTCTGATCGGATTCCTCGCCTCGGACGGGCGCTACTTCGTGCTGGCTCTGAGCAGAGGGAGCGTGCGTCTCTTTCAGGCGTCGAAGCTCTCCGTCTCGGAGGTCGATCTCGAGAACGCTCCATCAAGCCTGGCGGAGGCCCTGCGGTTCGACGACCCCGAGAGCCAGCTCCAGTTCCACACCGGCACGACGCAGCGCAGAGACGGTCCGGATAGGAAGGCGATGTACCACGGCCATGGGGTGGGTACCGACGACGAGGACTCGAATACGCTCAGATTCCTGACGAAGGTCGACCGCGGACTACAGAGCGTTCTCGCGAATGAGCGCGTTCCGCTGGTGCTGGCGGGCGTCAAGGATCTCCAGGCCGCGTACAGGCAGGTGAACACGTATCAGCAACTGGCGGAGCGTGGGATCGACGGAAACCCCGATAAGATGTCGGGCAAGGAGTTGCACGAGGCATCGTGGACGCTCGTCGAGCCGATCTTCAAGGAAGGTCTCCGCAAGTCGCTCGAACAGTACCGCGCTCTCGATGGAGAGGGTAGCGAGCTTGCAGTCGACAAGCTCAAGGACGTCGTCGTATCGGCGCAAGAGGGGAGGGTGGGAACGCTCTTCGTCGCGCGCTACGGGCATGCGTGGGGGACGTTCGATCCCGAGAGCGTCGCCGTCGTGTGTCACGATCGACCTGACGACACCAACATCGACCTTCTGGACTTCGCCGCGGTGAGGAGCTTCGCGACCAAAGCGGCGGTCTATGCGATACCGGAGGAAACGGTCCCGGGCGACGGCGCCGCGGCCGCGGTGCTCAGGTTCTGACGGAGTTGTGGAGCGGCGGAGCGCTCCGATGGCGCGGGGTCATTCGTTCGCGTTCCTCTTGTCCTTCTTGCTCTTGCTGCTGCCGGGTGCCTGCCTCTTCGTGCCGTTGTGGCTCTGAATGTCGATCTCGTCCAGAGGCTCCCGGCTCACATTCTTCGCGCCTATCAGCTCGACCACCTCCTCGAGGACCTGCGCCATGGCTTCCTTCCTGGCTTCGGTGATCTCGCAGAGCGCCTTCATGAGCGAGTTCTCCAGCGGATGGGGAACCTCCCGCACCAGCCGCTCACCGCTTCCCGTGAGCGTGACGAATACGCGCCGCCTGTCGCGCTTGTCCCTGGAACGCTCGACCAGGCCCTTTTCCTCCAGTCTGTCCAGCACCCCGACGATCGTGCTGGGGCTCAGGAGCAGGGCCGTCGCGATCTCGGTGCCGGTAAGTCGTCCCCTGCGATGGAGGACGTTGAGGGCGGAGAGCTGTGGGCCGGTGATGTTGTACTCGATGCTGAGACGACGCGAGTGGACGGCTACGGTGCGTATGATGCGGCGGATCGCCCAGATCATCCGGTCTGCGCACCCGTCGAGTTTCTCTTTGGCCATGCCGGGGGTCCTCTCTGGGGTTGGGCGGCACGCGGGCCGCGAACGCGGGCGCCTGCCGCGAAGAAGTGCTAACAAGGACTGAGAGCGCTTGCCGACACCTGAACTTGCCATCTGACACACTTAAGGATGTCTAATACGAATATTACGAGGCCGCAACGATTCTGTCAATGACTGAACAGACAGTGTTCCCCACAGCGGTTCTGGTAGTCGCCGCGGTCACCATGGTGGCCGTGCTTGCGCGGAACGCCTTCCGGCGCGCGGGGCTGCCTGCGCTCGTCGCCTTCATCGGGATGGGCGTGGCACTGAGACTGGCGGGAGACCATTGGGAGTTTCTCGGTGGCGACGTCCTCAATATCGTGGAGTTCCTTTCCAGGCTGGGCGTGGTAAGCCTCCTCTTCAGAGTGGGTCTCGAAAGCGACCTGCCGGGACTTCTGCGCAACCTTCGCCGAGCGGGCATTATCTGGGCGGGCAATGTGGTCCTGAGCGGGACCGCAGGCTACGTGGCGGCCCGGTACCTGCTTGGGTTCGAACTCATTCCCTCTCTCTTTGCGGCCACAGCGCTCACCGCAACCAGCGTGGGGATCGCGGTGAAGCTCTGGCGAGATGCGGGCATGTTGGAGACCGACGCCGGCGAGACGATGCTCGACGTCGCGGAGCTGGACGACATCTCGGGCATAGTCCTCATGGCGCTCCTGTTCGGCCTCATTCCCGTGCTCCGTG
>WJLY01000112.1 GCA_014728245.1 Candidatus Effluviviaceae Genus IV sp. | reverse complement strand
CCGTTGACGTCCGTCTCGGCCTGCACGGCCGAAATCGAGACATCGCCGCCGGTTATCGTGAAGAAGACGCTACTGGACGGGATGCCCTCGATCGGCGTCGAGTCCGAGCGCTTCGCGATGACCTTCACGTACTGGTAAGCCGGTCCGTCGCCCAGGGGGCAAGTGACCATGCCCGCATCCGGGCCCATCAGGACATCAGACTCGTCCGGGTCCGGGATGCCGGCCATCGAAACGCTCGCCGCCCCGAGGATCAGAAGTCCTGCGAGGATACCAGCGAATGTTCTTGACATGTCTCCTCCTCCTTCGCCTCTCTCAAATGCTGCTGGGATTGCACACGTACTTAAGCCGCGCCGCGCGTAGCGGCCACGGGAAATGCTCTCCTGGTGTACGCACCTCCTTTCGTATGCCCGGTCTAGTGTTGTGTGTTTCCGGCCTCGACCTCGTTAGAGAGTATCGTCCACCGGTCGAGAAGTAGTATAGCACAGGTTTTCGGCATTTCGCAAGTAGAATCTCTGCTCTACAGGAAGCGCCGGACCACCTGCCGGGACTCCCCCACGGGCCGGGCCGAACCGCCGTTCATTAATCACAGAACGGTGCTCCGTACCAGGTGCTGCAAGAACTGGTCCCGATCACACCCGGTGTGGGGCCGCCCAAACGTAAGCGGGCCCGCCACGCGGAGGTGCGAGGGGCGAGCCCGCTTCCTTCATTCTCACTATACCACGCCAAGATGCGGCCGTCAACGCTCTTCCTGGTCACAGGCGTTCGCTCGTCAGCGGTAGAGCGCCTTGATCGAACCCCACGTCTGGGCCTCCACCGGCGTGCCGCAGCCGGGGTCACCCGGGGTCGCCGGGTCCTGGTTCATCGCCGCGTTCGCGTAGACGCAGAACAGGTCGAGGTCGTTGTTGCAATCGACCGTCGCCTTGCCGTCGGCCGGGCTCGCGAGCAGAACAACGTCACCCGCCGGACCGGTGTAGAACCACGGCACCATGGCGATCGTCACGATCCCGCTGGCGTCCGGATAGACGCACTCCGGAGCCGCGACGACCCAGCCGTTCGTGAGGTCGTCGGGACCGCCGATGACCGTCTGCGCGCTGGGGTGAAAGACGCTTACGTCAGCGCTCCCCGCAACGAAACCGCCGCACTGGAAGTCGAGAACGAGCGAGACGCCGGTCACTCCGCCGCCCGGGCCGAAGCAGTCCATCACCAGATACCCGTTCTGCGTGGTGCTGGTTGCGGGATCGGCGCGGAAGACCCGGTTCGGCGGATCGAAGTCAAAGTACATGCAGGCGTTCGGGTTCTGCCCGGCGAACGCCGCCGTGGCCATGAGCACGGCCAGGGATGTCAGCACCAACACTCGCATTGCGATTCCTCCTTACTCGAGCGGAAGCGTGCCCCCGCTCATCGGTCTCCTTTGGCTCTCCTGTCATATCAACCGGATGTCATTCGCTGTTCGGTCTGGTCGCCTCCTGTCTGCGTGTTCACTGCCGCGCGTACACTCTGTAGGATTCGGGGGGACAAACTCGGTCGCACGCTTTCGGAACTGGTGGGCGAAACAGGACTCGAACCTGTGGCCCCCTGCGTGTAAGGCAGGTGCTCTAACCAACTGAGCTATTCGCCCTCCCGCCCCACGCGACCTGTATCTCGCCCGTCCCTGGGCGCGCCGAGCATGATGCCCAGCGGGATGACCAGGCAGTACCCGGCCACCAGCAGGAAAGGGGCGAGCGTGATCGAGCCCTGCGCGAGGTAGTAGAATCCGACCCCGATGAGCGCGAGCCCCAGTGCAATTATGGCGATGTTCCTGACCGGAATCAAGCTACACCTCTCGGTCGGGCGGACACGCCATTCGCGCCGTCCGGTCGAGCCCCAATCTGCCGAAGGGAGGCTATCACCCGTCCTCGTCGGTGTCAAGCGAAAAGCCCGTGTCTTGGGCCTTCCGGCGGTCTCTCGCCCGCGCCTTCGCCTTGACATGTTCGGAGAACGTCCTGCTGAAGGTGTGTGTGCCGTCGCCGTCGGCGACGAAGAAGAAGTCCTCGCTGTCGGGGTCCGGATAGAGGGCCGCCGTGATGCTGGCCTTGCCCGGGCTGCAGATGGGGCCCGGCGGCAGGCCCGCGTTCCGGTAGGTATTGTAGGGTGAGTCCGAGTCGAGGTCCTTGTAGTAGAGCTTCCGCCCGTACTTGCCGAGCGCGTATCTCACGGTGGGGTCGGCCTCGAGCCTCCAGCCCCGCTCCAGCCTGTTGTGGTAGACGGCCGAGATCCGCGGCCGCTCCCGGTCGAAGAGGGCCTCCGCCTCGATGATCGACGCCAGCGTCAGGACCTGGTGAACGGTGAGCCCGATGCTCTCCGCCCTCTGCCGCCTGGGGCCCTCCAGGAAGCTCATCGTCTCCTCCACCATCATCTCGATCGCTTCCCTCGCCGTCGCGTCGAGCCTCATGCGGTACGTGTCCGGATGAAGATACCCCTCGAGCGACGGCGCCGAGACGTCGAGCGAGCGCATCACCTCGGGGTCGTGGACCAGCTCCATGAACTCGCCCGAGTCTATGCCGAGCTTCCGCTCGAGCAGGGCCGCGATCTGACTGGCCCGGTAGCCCTCGGGCACGGTGATGCGCCTGCCCGCGACCTCTCCGTAGCGCAGCGACCGGAGCACGTCCAGCTCCGACAGCCTCGGCCCGAACTCGTAGGTCCCGGCCTGCAGCTTCTCGGTGAGCCCGAGTACACGGACCGCCAGCACGAACTTGCCCGAGCTGCGAACCACGCCCGCCTTCTCGAGCTCGCGTGCGATCTCCCGCAGAGGCGCTCCCCCGCGCACCTCGACGAGCACGCGCTCGCCTATGTCCCGCCGCACGGTGAACCAGGTCAGCTGCGTGAAGACGGCGAACACCACGAGCGCCATAACGAGCACGATCACGGCGTCGCGAACGAACCATGCGCGTCCCCGCTTCCGCGCCCTGGGCAGGTCGCTTCGGCGGTCTCTGCGGTCGCCCGGCGGCATCAGATACGCTCCGTGCTCACGGAGTCAAGGTAGTTCTGGAGTATGACGGAGGCGGCGATCTGGTCGACCCTTCCCTTCCTTCTGCGGGTCCGCTCCCCGGTCTCGCGCATGATCCGAGTAGCCTGCGCGCTCGAGAGCCGCTCGTCCTGCAGCACGACCCTGAGGCGCGCCGCGTCCTCCAGGGCCGCGGCCATCTCCCTGGCGTGCAGCGCCCTGGGGCCGATGCTCCCGTCCATCCGGACCGGGTGGCCGACGACGATCCTGCCGACTCCGGCGCCCTCGGAGAGCTCCGCTATCCTGCCGGCGGCCTCGATCAAGCTGCGGCACTTGAGCGTAGTGAGCGACGACGCCAGCATTCTCTCCTCGTCGGAGAGCGCCAGCCCGATCCTGGCCTCTCCCGGATCGACGCCCAGCACCCGCCCGGGCTCGCCCTTCGGGAACCGGACCGCCGAGAGGAGCCCGGCGAGGTCCTCGGGAAACGGCGAGACGAACGTCAGCTCCCGGCCGGTCGAGGGGTGACGGAAGTGGAGCCTCCTCGCGTGGAGCGCCTGGCGCGCCGCCATCTCGCAGACCCTCTTCGCGTGCCTTCTGTAGTGCGGGGAGACGTCGCTGTAGTTCGTCTTCTTACCGCCGTAAGCCTCGTCACCGACCACGGGCCGGCCCAGATGCGAAAGATGCACGCGGATCTGGTGCGTGCGGCCCGTCTCAGGCCGAACCTCGAGGAGCGTGACGTAGGGGAACTCCTCGACGACCTTCCACCTGGTCGAGGCGGGCCGTCCGTCGGGGACGACCCACATGCGCTTCCTGTCGGAGCGCATCCTGCCGACCGGTTCCTCGACGCGGCCGCTCCTCTCCGAGAAACCGCCCCATGTGAGCGCCAGGTAGACCTTGCCCACGTTCCGCTTCCTGAAGGCGTCGGCGAGCCTCCTGTGCGCCGTGTCGTTGCGCGCGACGACGATGAGGCCCGACGTGTCGCGGTCGAGCCTGTGGACGATCCCCGGGCGCAGGCCACCTCCCAGCCCGGACAGCCGCGCCCGGCGGCCGAGAAGCGCGTTCACGAGCGTGCCGGACGGCGAGCCGGGGGCGGGATGCACGACCATCCCGGCCGGCTTGTCGACCACGATGATGTCGTCGTCCTCGTAGATGACGTCGATCTCTATGTCCTCGGGGACGGCGGCGAGCTTCTCCCGCTCGGGCACGTCGGCCTCGACGACGTCGCCGACGTCGAGAAGCGTCGAGGGCTTGGCCGCCTTGCCGTTCACCGTCACGAGCCCGCGCCCGATCAGGTCCTTCGCGCGCGTCCGCGACAGGTCCGGCGCCGTCTCGCCGAGGAACCTGTCGAGCCGGTCCTCCGCGAAGTCGTCCGGGACGATGAAGGT
>WJLY01000111.1 GCA_014728245.1 Candidatus Effluviviaceae Genus IV sp. | reverse complement strand
GGGCTCAAGCGGGCGAAGGCGAACCTGGCACAGGCGAAGGCGGGGCGGGAGCTCGCCCGCGCGAGGCTCGCGCAGGCCTCCCTCGCGCTCGAGCGCACGGTCGTGACCTCGCCGATCTCGGGCATCGTCTCCACGGTGACGGTGGAGGCCGGCGAGCTCGTCGGCCCCGGCAAGGCCATCGCGCGCGTCGTCGACATCGGCACCGTGCGCGTTGCGGTCGGCATCCCCGAGCGCGACGTCCTCGCAGTGCGTGACCGCAGGGAGTTCGACCTCTCGTTCGAGTCCGTGCCGGGGAGGAGCTTCCGGGGCACGCGCACCTACCTCGGGGTCGAACCCGCGGAGAGGTCGCTCGCCTACAGGCTCGAGCTCGAGGTGGACAACAGCGGAAACCTCATCCGGCCCGGGATGTTCGCTACGGTGACGGTCGTGCGCGAGACCCGCCGCGACGCCGTGGTGGTGCCGCTCTTCTCCGTGATACCGCAGCAGGACAGCAAGATCGTCTTCGTCGAGGAGGACGGCCTCGCCCGCGAGCGCACGGTCGAGATCGGCCTCCTCATGGGACGACACCTCGAGGATGCGCGCGTCGAGATCACCAAGGGCCTCGTCCCCGGCGACCGGTTGATCCTGGTCGGCCACCGCCAGGTCGAGGACGGCGATCCGGTCACGGTCTCCGAGGCGCCCGAGGCCCTCAAGAAGGTGATGAAGTGGTAGTAAGCAACTGGGCGGTCAAGAACCGCACCGTGGTGATGGCCTTCTGCGTCGCGGCGAGCGTGGCGGGGCTTCTGGCCTACAGGGCGCTCCCGCTCGAGGCGTTCCCCGACGTCGAGATCCCCTACGTCATGGTCATGACGCGCTACCGCGGCGTCGCGCCGGTCGACGTCGAGAGGTCGATCACCATCAAGATCGAGGAGGAGCTGAAGGGCCTGAACGGGATCAGGCACATCACCTCCACCTCGGCCGAGGGCTCCTCGCAGGTCGTGGTCGAGTTCGAGCCCGACACGCCCATGGAGGACGCCCTCCAGAAGGTCAAGGACCGCGTCGATCGCGCGAAGGGCGAGCTGCCGACCGATCTCGACAGCGACCCGGACGTGGTCGAGATCAGCTCGTCGGAGTTTCCCATCGTCACCGTCGTCCTCGGCGGGAGCGTCGGCCTCCCCCGCCTCAAGGCCATAGCCGAGGACTACCAGGAGGAGATCGAGGCCATCCCCGGCGTCATCGAGGCCGAGCTCTCGGGCGGCCTCGAGCGGGAGATAATCGTCGCGGTCGACCTGGACCGCGCGGTCGGCTACAACCTGCCCATCACGGCGGTGGCGAAGCAGATAACCTCCGAGAACCTCAGTGTCTCCGGCGGCACCATCCGCATGGGTTCGGGACGCTACCGGCTCCGCGTTCCGGGCGAGTTCGAGATGCCCGAGGAGGCCGAGAAGCTCGTCGTCGCCGTCGTCGACGGCGAGCCCGTGTACCTCGACGACGTCGCGACCGTCAAGGACGGCTTCAAGGACGAGACCGGCCGCACGCGCTTCAACTACGAGTCGGCGGTGATGCTCAGCGTCAAGAAGCGTACCGGCGCGAACGTCGTCGACATCGTCGACCAGATCGACCGCGTGCTCGATCGGCGCGCCTCGACCCTCCCGGGCGGGGTGAGGGCCCTCAAGATCAACGACACGGCGCGCTTCGTGAAGTGGCTGGTGAAGGACCTCGAGAACAACCTCGTCAGCGGCTTCGTTCTGGTGCTCGTCGTAGTCTTCTCGGTGATGGGCTTGAGGAACGCGCTCCTGGTGAGCATCTCCATACCCCTTTCGATGCTTATCGGCTTCATCGCGCTCGAGGCGATGGGCGTCACGCTCAACATGATAGTCCTCTTCAGCATGACGCTCTCGCTGGGGATGCTGGTCGACAACGCGGTGGTCATAGTCGAGAACATCTACCGTTTCATGCAGGCGGGCGTTCCCAGGGTGCAGGCCGCGTGCCGGGCCACGGCGGAGGTCGCCTGGCCGATCATCGGGTCATCGACTACGACCATCGCGGCGTTCACGCCGCTCCTCTTCTGGCCCGGGCTGATGGGCAAGGTGTTCAAGTTCCTGCCGCAAACCGTGATAACCGTTCTCGTCTCGTGCCTCTTCGTGGCGCTCGTCGTGAACCCGGCGCTCGCGGCCGTCTTCATGAAGGCGAAGAAGCGCCCCGTCGGCGAGGGGGGAGAGGACGGAGGCGGGAGCGAAGGCGCCTCGCGCGGGGACATCGACCGGACCGACCCCGGCGACGCCGGGGAGAAGCCGAACGTCTCCACCGAGGGCATCATCGGCGCCTACCGACGCGCCCTCGGGTGGAGCCTGAAGAGGCGGGGTCTGATATTCGCCTCGGCGGCGCTCGTCTTCATGCTGTCGGTCGAGGCGTGGCTTCTTGCCGTCGGGATCGACAAGCCGCAGCAGTTCATGCCGTCCGTGGACCCGGACACGGTCTACGTGCAGGCGAAGTCCCCCTCGGGCGCGGGCCTCGACTACAACGACGCGGTCATGCAGGAGGTGGAGGCGCGAATCCGCGGCTCCGCAGACGGACTGGGGGGCGCCGGTACGACGCGCGATGAACATGGAGGGGAAGGCGACCGCGAAGACGGGCCCAGCGACCTCGTCGACATCCGGCAGGTCGTCACCTCCGCGAGCGTCGAGGGTGGCGGCTTCAGTTTCGGGCCGGGCGAGTC
>WJLY01000110.1 GCA_014728245.1 Candidatus Effluviviaceae Genus IV sp. | reverse complement strand
GCTCATAGCGGGGGAGATCGCGCGGTCCGGCGGCGCGGCCCGGCTCATCTGCGTCCACAGAGCCGGCCGGGAGGCCTCGCGCAGAGTGAGGTCGCTCGCCGGTCCCGACGCGCGAATCGTGGAGCTGCCGGCCCGGGCGGGCTCATTCGAGGACGCCTCGGGCGTGGAGACCGGGTTCCCTGAGTCCCGGGACGCGCTTCCGGTTGTGCGGCTGTACGTTACAGCGACGGGCGAGGAGCTGCTCGCCCACAGCGGGTACGATCTCAACATCGGGAGGCGCGTCGAGTCCGCCCTGCGGACGGGACTCGCCGAGCTGACGGAGTGACCGTGGCCGCCGCTTCCGCCCGCAGCGCGGGGCCGGGGACGGCGGGCGGCCGGACTATGGAGGGCCCCGGATGGTGAAGTGGAGAGGCAAGAGCTGCGACAGGCTGCTCGCGGTCATACTCGAGGCCAACGAGCTCAAGACGATCCCCAGGATGGGATGGCGGGTCCGAGGCGTGACCGGAGGCGAGAGCGTGGCCGAGCACTCGTACGCCGTGGCTCTCATCTGCATGATACTGGCGGAGAGGATCGACGAGCCGGTCGACCGCGAGAAACTGCTCATGATCGCGCTCCTGCACGATCTACCGGAGCACATGCTGGGCGACATACACTCGCCGGCGGCGGCCTTCCTGGGCGAGAGGTCGAAGGAAGAGGCGGAACTCAGGATACTGGAGCGGCTCTTCGAAGGTATCGAGGAGGGCCCGCGGTACATCGAGCTGTGGAAAGAGTTCGCCGATCGCTCGTCGGTCGAAGGGCGCCTGGTGCGCGCCGTGGACAAGCTCGAGATGTTCACCCAGGCGTACCAGTACGAGAGCGCGGGAAACCGGATGCTGGAAGACTTCTGGGGATGGGAAGGCAACATGAAAGACTTCGGGTTCGACGAGGTGAGGAGGCTCTACGACGAACTCACCAGGTTGAGGGAGTCCGACAAGGAGAACGACTGAGGGAGGAGTACTGCGAGCCATGCGCTGGAGCAAGGCACTGATCCCGACACACAAGGAAGACCCCTCGGATGCGGAGACCACGAGCCACAAGCTCATGATCCGCGCCGGGCTCATGAGGAAGCTCACGTCAGGCGTCTACAGCTATCTCCCGCTGGGATGGCGCACGATCCGCAAGGTGGAGACGATCGTGCGGGAGGAGATGGACCACACGGGCGCTCAGGAGATCCACATGCCCGTGCTCAGTCCGGCCGAGCTATGGAAGGAGACCGGCCGCTGGGACGTTTACGGCGCCGAGCTCTGGCGCGTGCGGGACCGCAACGGAAGGGACTTCGCGCTCGGGCCCACGCACGAGGAGGTCGTGACCGACATCGTCCGGAACGAGATCAGGTCGTACAGGGAGCTGCCGTTCAATCTCTACCAGATCCAGACCAAGTTCCGCGACGAGATCAGGCCGCGCTTCGGTGTCGTGCGCGCCCGCGAGTTCATGATGAAAGACGCCTACAGCTTCCACCGCGACGAGGATTCGCTCGACGAAACCTACCGCATCATGTGCGACGCCTACTCGCGCATCTTCGACAGGTGCTCGCTGACCTACCGGCCGGTCGAGGCCGCGACGGGCGCGATCGGCGGAAGCCACTCCCACGAGTTCATGGTCCTGTCCGACACGGGCGAGTCCGAGGTCATAGTGTGCGACTGCGGGTACGCCGCGACCGACGAGAGGGCCGAGGGCAAGGTGGCGCCGATGACGTCGGGCGAGGAGCCGGGGGAGATGAAGCCGGTCGACACTCCGGGAATGAAGACGATAGAGGAGGTGTCGGAGTTCCTAGGCGTGGAGCCGTGGAGGCTCGTGAAGACCATCGTCTATGAGGTCGACGGCCGGCCGGTGGCCGTCCTCGTCCGCGGGGACAGGGAGATCAACGAGTCCAAGCTGGCGGCCGCGCTAGGCTCGGAGGTTGTCGAGCCGGCATCGCCCGAGGTGATCGAGCGGACGACCGGCGCCCCGGTCGGATTCGCCGGGCCGGTCGGCCTCGATGGAATAGAGATCATCGCGGACCACAGCGTCGAGCCCATGGCGAACATCGTGGTCGGTGGTAACAGGGCGGACGTCCACATGACGAACGTGTGCCCGGGGCGGGACTTCGAGCCGAACGCCTACCGCGACGTCGTGCTCGTCCGGAGAGGCGACGCGTGTCCCAGGTGCGGCGGGCCGCTGGACTCCTTCAGGGGCATAGAGGTGAGCCAGGCCTTCAAGCTGGGGACCAAATACTCGGAGAGCATGAACGCCACGTTCCTCGACGAGGACGGAACGGCGAAACCGCTCATCATGGGTTGCTACGGGCTGGGCGTGACGAGGACCGTGGCGGCGATCATAGAGCAGCACAACGACGAGAACGGCATAGCCTGGCCGAAGGCCGTGGCCCCGTATTCGGTCGAGATCCTGGCAGTCAACGTGAAGAGCGAGGACGTCAGAAACCTCGCCGACTGGCTTTACAGGGAGCTGTGTGACAGGCGAATCGACGCGCTCTACGACGACCGGAACGAGTCGCCCGGCGTCAAGTTCAAGGACGCGGACCTGGTCGGAATGCCGCTTCGGATCACAGTGGGCGACCGCGGCATAAAGAAGGGAATCGTCGAGGCTCGCGTTCGGGCGACCGGCGAGGAGAGCGAGGTGCCGATAGAAGGGGCGCCCGACAGGATCGCGAAGATCGTCGAGACGCTGCCCTGACGCAGAGCGCCCCCTCCGCGGCGGAGAGGGGGCGCGTTCGAGAGACCGGGCTCGCGGGCGCTCCGGGAACGCGGTCAGTGAGCCGTCTCGCGACCGAGATCCTTCGCGAGCCTCGACTTCTTCCTGCTGGCCGTTTCCTTCTTGATGACGCCCGCCTTCACGGCCTTGTCGATGGCCGACACGGCCCGCCTGAAGGCGCCGTCGCGCTCCTCGGGACCGGCGGCCCTGGCCGCCTTTACGGCCGTAGCCATTGTCGACCTGATTCGGCGGTTGAGCTGATTCAGCTTCTCGTTCTGTCTCAGCCTCTTCTTTGCAGACTTCTTCTGCGGCAACCTCTACCTCCGTAGGTGGGGCCTCCGCGGCCCGCAGGATCAAGTTGTCAGAGAAAGGAATATACCACCGGCCGCCGCCTCAGTCAACCCGGAGGTGAGTCGGCCGGTCCCCGGAGGCGGCATGCCCAGGACGCCCCTTGGCTCGGTACCGACCGGGCCCGGAGTCTACCTTCTCAAGGACGGACGCGGCAAGGTCATCTACGTCGGCAAGGCCCGGAACCTGCGGAGCAGGCTCAGGGCGTACTTCGGGAGCAGCCGGGAGCCGGACCGGAAGGTCCGTGTCCTCAGAGAGAAGGTCCGGTCGTTCGACTACATCCTGACCGGCTCCGAGACCGAGGCCCTCATACTCGAATCGAACCTGATCAAGGAACACAAGCCCCGGTACAACGTCAAGCTCAAGGATGACAAGCGTTATCCGTTCATCAAGATCACGAAGGACGAGGACTTCCCGAGGGCACTCGTCACGCGGGTCGTGCGAGAAGACGGCTCCCGCTACTTCGGACCGTACACCGACGCCAGGGCCATGCGGCGGACGTTGCGCCTCATACGTCAGATCTTCCCCATAAGGCAGTGCGGCACGTTCAAGCTGCTTCCGAGGCCGTGCCTGAACTACCAGATCGGAAGGTGCCTGGGGCCGTGCACGGGCGAGGTCAGCCCGGAGGAGTACGGTGAGGTCGTCGGGCAACTCTGTCTCTTCCTGGAGGGCCGCGGCGACGAGGTGATCCGACTCCTCGAAGAGCAGATGCGGCGGGCGGTCGAGGATCTCCGGTTCGAAGAGGCGGCGAGGCTCAGGGACAGGATCGCCGACATGACGAAGGTCCAGGAGCGCCAGCGGGTGCTCACGGCCAGGGACGTCAGCCGAGACGCGGTCGCCGTGGCGCGGGTCGAGCGCAGGGCCTACGCCTCCGTGGTGCGCGTGAGGTCGGGCAAGCTGGTCGCGTGCGAGAACTGCCCACTCTCGGTCGGCCCGAAGACCGATGAAGAGGAAGTCGTCGAGACCTTCCTGAAGCAGTTCTACGCCCTGTCGCCGGAGCTCCCCGACGAGATACTCCTCGCGACGGCGCTCCCGGACCGAGAGGCCATCGAGACCTGGCTCGCCGAGCGCGCCAAAAGACGCGTCCCGCTCCGCACTCCTCAGAGAGGCGAGAAGAGGCTGCTCCTGGCCTTCGCCGAGACGAACGCCAAGGACGCGCTCAGAAAGGACCTCGAATCGCGGGACCCTCCGCAAGCCGTGCAGGAGCTCGGGGACGCGCTTCGCATGAGCCGGCCGCCGAGGCTCCTCTCCGCCGTCGACGTCTCGAACGTGTCGGGCTCGATGCCCGTGGGCACGGTGGTCACGTTCCGCGACGGCCGGCCCGACAAGAGCCTCTACCGGAAGTACAGAATCAGGTCGGTGAAAGGCGTCGACGACTATGCTATGATACGTGAGACCGTGCGCAGGCACGTGAAGCGTTGCGAGAAGGGCGACTGCGAGATGCCCGATCTTCTGCTCATCGACGGGGGGAAGGGACAGCTCTCGGCCGCGCGCGAGGCCCTGCGCGAGGCGCGAGTGCGCGGGCCCAGGCTGGCGGCGATCGCCAAGCGCGAGGAGGAGGTCTTCGTCCCCGGCCGCGCCTCTCCGTTGCCGATTCCTGAAGGATCGAAGGCGAGGAGGCTCCTGCAGCGCGCGCGGGACGAGGTCCACCGCTTCAGCGTCGAGTACCACCGGGCGCTGAGGGAGAGCTCGGGGCGCCGCTCGGCGCTCGACGGAATCGAGGGCATAGGGGAGAACCGGAAGACGACGCTCCTCAAGCGGTTCGGCTCGGTGTCCGCGATCGCCGAACTCAGCGTGGAAGAGCTCATGGAGGTGCCGGGGATTGGCGGGAAGACGGCGCGGAGAATCAAAGAAGCGCTCGGCCGGTTCGAAGGCGGCGATCGTGAGACAGCGTGACGTCGACGCGACGAGCGCGCGCGTCCTTACCTATGCAACCTTTCCGAGCGACATCGGACGGATCCTCCTCGTGCGCAGCGCGAAGGGCCTCAGGCTCGTGCGCTTCGGCCGGGACCTGGACGTCGACGGAGAGCTCTCGAGGCTGCCCGCGGGGGAGAAGGCGGTGGCGGTCGAGGACAGCCTGAAGCTCTCGCGCGTCGCGGACTCGATCGCCGCGTACCTGGAAGGGCGGCGTCCCCGGTTCGACTGCGCGCTCGACCTCTCGGGCGCGACGGAGTTCACGAGGCAGGTTCTCGAAACCGTCAGGGAGATACCCTGCGGGTCTATCCGCACGTACAAGTGGGTCGCTGAGAAGATAGGCCGCCCCAGGGCCACGAGACCCGTCGGCCAGGCGCTCGCGCGCAATCCGCTTCCGATCGTCATTCCATGTCACCGCGTCGTGCAGAGCGATGGATCCCTGGGAGGCTACTCGAGCGGCGGCACGAACATGAAGCGGCGGCTGCTCGCGATCGAGACCGGTCAGACCGGCCTGGCGCTCGAGCCGGAGCCGCGCGCGACGCGAAGACGAATCCGTTTCCTCCTGGACTCGGAGTCCTGAGACGTTGGCCAGGTCCCGACAGACAACCCGGTCGGGCGCGGGCGAGTCCGGAGCCGGCGCCGACGCCATCCGGGAATCGATCGAGGATTACCTTCTGCATCTCTCCATGGAACGCGGCCTGTCCTCGAACACCGTCGACTCGTACCGCGGCGACCTCTCCGCGTACGCCGACTATCTCGAAGAGGAGGGGGTCACAGAGCCCGCGTCGATCGGCGAGTCGCACGTCAGGCGGTACGTCCGCGACCGGCTCACCGGCTCCTACACCTCCAGGACTGTCGCCCGCAAGCTCTCTTCGCTCAAGGGCTATCACGGCTATCTCGTGTTCACGGAGGCCGCGAAGGAGGACGCCGCGCGGGAGGTCCGCGCGCCGAAGGCCGGCAGGCGGCTGCCCGACGTCCTCAGCGTGGCTGAGATCGAGAAGCTCCTCGAGGCGGTCGACACGAGCGGCCCGCTGGGGATCAGGGACCGCGCGATGATCGAGGTGGCCTACGGCGCGGGGCTCCGCGTCTCCGAACTGCTGGCTCTCGACCTCTCCGGGCTCTCTCTGGAAGAGGGCTACGTGACGATCCTGGGTAAGGGCGCCAAGGAGCGCGTCGTTCCGCTGGGGAAGTCGGCGACTGACTGGGCCGGCAGGTACCGGGCGGACGTGCGCTCGCGGCTCATGGCGAAGGCGCCCGCTACCGACGTCCTCTTTCTGAACGCGAGAGGGAGGCCGCTCTCGCGGATGGGGTTCTGGAAGATCCTGCAGAAGCACGCGAGGGCCTCGGGGATCGGCCGGCTCGTGAAGCCCCATGCGCTCAGGCATTCGTTCGCCACCCATCTTCTCGAGG
>WJLY01000109.1 GCA_014728245.1 Candidatus Effluviviaceae Genus IV sp. | reverse complement strand
CCGCGGCCGGCTTGCCTCTCAGCCGGCCGAGACCAGACTTCTGATCGCCTCGTGGAAGACGAAATGCTTGAGCAGGAGGACCGCCACCAGCAGGAGCACGGCCCTCAGGCTGTCTCTCTCGCTGCGGAGAGCTATCTCCTTCCTGTATCCATGATGGCTCGGGCTCGGATACACGCGCCCCGAAGGCAGCCAGGCGGGCACGTGCGCTCTGTAGTGCTCGTATTCCTCCCCGAACGACTCGCTCAGAACGCGTTCCTCCCACGCGACGATCGCGGCGTACTGGAGGAAGAACGCGAGCGGGAAGACCCACAGGAGCCAGTCGACCTTGGAGAGTACGACCAGACCGTACGTCAGGACGAAGTTCCCTATGTAGAGGGGGTTCCGGACACGCGCGAACGGACCGGCCGTGACCAGCTCCTTCACGTTGCTCCCGCGCGTTCGCGTGCACTTGCCCGCGACGCCCACGGCCCGGATGCGGTACCACTCCCCTCCGATGATGAGAGCTGCCGCCAGCGCGCCGCGCCGGAACGACAGGCCTCCACCCGTGGGCCAGAACACGACCACGAGCAGGAGGATCACGGGAGTCGCGCTCCGCGCGCGGAACAGGAATCCCCCCAGGCGCTCCCAGGGCGTTGTCGCGGCTGTCCTCGATTGCTGTACGATCCTGGCCCCCGATCGGGAGCGGGGGGCTTGGGCCCTCCGCGTTCGCAGTCTCTCTAGAGCGCCGGAAGGCGCATCATAACCCGAGGCGGCGCGGAGTTCAACGTCTGCCGTCCTTCGTGTCACTGCAATCAGACTATGTCCCCAGTGACTGCAATGAGAAAATCTCCCCTTCATGCAACGGGAGGAGGGCTGCATGGAGGGCAAGGTCCTCATGAGCCGGGAGGCTCCGGCGCCGTCGGACCGCGCGCTCCGGGTCCCATGATGAAAGGGGCGGGCAAGACTGCCCGCCCCCTCATGCTCTGTTGCGACGGTCCTCTCAGGACCGCGACGTTCTCTAGCGGTACAGGCTCTTGATCGAGCCCCAGGTGGTGTTCTCGACCGGCGAGACCTCGTCGCCGCCGATCTTGGCCCACTTGATGTACCAGCCGAGATCCGACGTAGCGTAGCTCTCCGACCCGAAGAAGAAGCCGACCAGGACCTGCTGGCCGATGAAGTCCTCGAGACCGAAGCAGTCGCGGACGAAGGTCACGCTGTCGCCCGTGAAGACGTACTCGTCTGCCACGCACTCGGCGATGTAGTAGGTGCTGTCGAGCACGTCGTCATAGCCGTCGGCCGGGTCGATCTGGACCCACGTGGCTCCGCCGTCGGTCGAGACCTTGACGTTGCCTCCGTCGTAGCCGCTCTCGAAGTCGTAGTAGTGGCACAGCTCGAGGCAGGAGCAATCCTCGGTGATGTCGAACGGGCCGATGTAGGCGATGCCGCCGGTCGACGCGGGATACGCACCCGGGACGGTCGTGCCGAGGATGTGCGTGACCGGCACGTCGTCGCACGCGACCTGCGGGATGTCAGGATCGGCGGCGCCCCAGACCCACGGGTTCGGGCCAAGGCCGCAGTCCATGAACATCGTTCCGCACGGTCCTTCGTTGTAGTCGGCCGCGAAGCAGGTGTGCGGGAACGGGCAGCAGGGCGGTGTCGGGCAGTCGCACTCGACGCAGTCGACCACGAGTTCGAACGGGCACTCGGCGCCCGGCACGGACGATCCGTAACCGTCAACGACGACGTAGTAGGTGCCCGGCTCGAGGCACGGCGTCACGATCGTCTCGGTGCTGGTTCCGGCCGAGTAGTCGATGCAGTCGGCCTCGTCACAACTGCCGAGGAACCAGAGGTCGAGGTCGCACGTGGAGGGAGTCATCGTGATCGTGAGCTCCCAGCAGACGCCCTCGGGGACAGTCACGAAGTAGACGGCCTCGCCGCCGTTCTCGTCCAGGTACGCCGAACAGCCGTAGTTCACTACGTTGTTGGGCAGGCCCGTGTTGTCGCCGCTCACGGGCTGTCCGCAGATGAGCTCGACCGCGTCGGTGCAGTCGAGAAGACCGCGCGAGAACGGCGCCGCCGGGGGCTCCATCCTCTCGAGGTCGAGCTTGCTCGTCGCACCGGCGCTCATGGCCAGCGCGGCGATCATGACGATAGCGATAGTCAGGCGCATTACTTTCCTCCTAAGAGTGCTCGTGAACGGTAAGCGCGCCTCCCCGTCGAGGGCGGCACACTGTCGACAAGCTCCTGTCGGTGTCTCTCTCCTCCGCCTCCTTTCTGTTCCGGGGACATGCTTGCTCCTGTTGCCGGTGCAATCGAGTCAATGCTACCACAATCTAGGCAACTGTGCAAGACATGCCGTGGATCGCCCCGCGGTACCGCGTGCGTTGCGCCGGGAGACGCGGCCGCTGGATACTGCTCACCGATTGTGCTATAATTGTGAGGTTGTGACCAGTAATCGAGTCTGTGAGGTCAGCTCTTCAGCGGGAGGTGAAGATGCAGAAGCACATTGTGGGGCCGGGATCTGTGATGCTCTCGGCTGCGGCGCTCCTTGTGATGGCGCTTCCGGCCGGAGGCTCTCCCCGCGAGGCGCTGCCGTCGGCCTTTCTTCACGACGCGGCTCCCCTCTCCTCGATTCAGCTCGTCGAGGCTCCCGCCGTCGATCTGGAGGCGGTTCGGGCTGAGGACGAGTCGAGGGAGCGCGAGGGGCTACCCCCAAGATACGCGATCCCTAACCCAGTGACGATCACGCCCCGGACGCACGGCGACTGGGAGGAGATCGAGCCGGGCACGAGCATGTGGCGTCTGCGCATTGCCTCCGAGGGCGCCCTCTCTCTGAACCTCGGCTTCACGGGGTACGTGATGCCGCGCGGCGGGAGGCTCCTGGTGTACGCGTCGGACGGGAACTACGTGATCGGTCCCTTCACGGAGGACGACAACGAGGTCCACGGCGAGCTCTGGACGCCGGTCGTGCTGGACGATGACATCGTCGTCGAGCTGACGCTCCCGACCAAGGAGATGGACGATCTCGTCCTCAAGCTCGGTTCCATCAACGTGGGCTACCGCGGCTTCGGCGAGATCCTCACGCGTGATCCGGGCTGGTGCAACAACGACGTGGTCTGCCCCGTGGGAGACGGCTGGCGGGAGGACATCTCATCGGTCGGCGTCATCTCCACCGGGGGAAGCACGTTCTGCACCGGGTTCATGGTCAACAACACGGCCGAAGACGCGACTCCCTACTTCATGACGGCCAACCACTGCGGCATCGACACGGGCAACGACCAGTCGCTCGTAGTCTACTGGAACCACGAGAGCCCGAACTGCGGAGACCTGTCGGGCGGCAGCTTCGACGACTACCAGACGGGCTCGCAGCACCTCTCGTCCTGCTCGAACTCCGACGCGACGCTGGTCCTGCTGGACGACGATCCAGACCCGGCCTACGGGGTGACGTTCGCCGGGTGGGACCGCACGAGCGCGAACCCGACGAGCGCAGTGGCCATCCACCAGCCGGACGCCGCGGAGAAGTGCATCAGCTTCGAGTACGACCCGTGCACGACGACTTCGTACCTCGGCACGAGCACGCCGGGCGACGGCACGCACATCCGCGTCATCGATTGGGACGACGGGACGACGGAGCCGGGCTCGTCCGGCTCTCCCCTCTTCAACCAGAACCACCACGTCGTGGGCCAGCTCCACGGCGGCTACGCTGCCTGCGGGAACGACGAATCCGACTGGTACGGGAGGCTGTCGGTGTCCTGGT
>WJLY01000108.1 GCA_014728245.1 Candidatus Effluviviaceae Genus IV sp. | reverse complement strand
TCACATTCTCGGGCGATCTCGTGGCCCTGGCGAACGCGGACCAGGAGTTCGTCTTCGCCATCGAGCCCGGCAGATCCGACACGCTCTGGCAGATCGTCGACTGGTCGGAGGTCGAGCCGTGGAGCAGAATCGAGGACAGCAGCTGGGGTAGCATCAAGGGATACTGGCGAAGCCTCGGGCAGGAGGTGAGATAGCATGCGTGCGATAGTGAACTCGATGGGTCAGCGTCGCGGCGCCGCGGCCGTCGCGGCCCTCGTGTGCGTCCTCCTGACGGCAGCGCTCGCGGCGCTGCCCGGTTGCTTCGGCTCCAGCACGGGGCCGGACGACGATCCTGAGGAGGAGGGATACGAGTATACGCCGCGCACGAGCCCGGCGAACGTCATCGCCAAGCTGGTGGAGGCCTACGGGCGGACGGACGCAGAGGCATATCTCGACTGCCTGGCGGAGGATTTCGTCTTCTTCCTGAACCCGGACGACGTGACGCCGGGGGGCGGGCTGCCGGAGCAGTGGGGCAAGGACGAAGAGGAGATGATCCACCAGGCGATGTTCTCCGACACGCTGGGTGTCGACGGCGTGAGTCTCACGATGACCAACGTGAGCGCGACCTACGACGCGGGAGAGGACCCGGGAGACCCCTCGGACGACACGTGGGAGTATCTGGAGGACCCGGATCTTCGCGTGATGACAGGCAATCTGACGCTGCTGGCGAACGGGCAGCAGCTCTTCACAGTGGCCGTCGATCCGGACACGACCGGCCCCGGAGGAGAAACCCTGTGGGAGATCGCCGACTGGTCCGAGCTGTCGGAGGCGCCCGACCTGGCCGAGAGCTCCACCTGGGGCTCGATCAAGTCTCTCTACAGGTAGACGGCCGGCTCTTGCCCGACAGACCCGAACGACATATAGTTGGCGGCGTCGAGCGACGCCGCCTTCTTCCTGGTGAGACGGGATCCTGCAGTCCCGCGGCGGAAGGGCAGCCCGCCCTCGAGCGCGGGCTGCGGGAGGACATGCAGACCGGAGGACGACTTGACGACTCCCGACGACCGGAGAGATGAGCAGAAAGACCAGGACGACCGGAGAGACGCGTCCGAGGCGCAGACCGGCCCGGGATATTCGTCGGAGGCGCGGACCGGCCCAGTAGGCGCGTCGGGGCCTCAGGCGGGCCCGAGAGACGCGTCGGAGGCGCAGACCGGCCGAAGAGACGTGGCGGATGAACCGGGCAGCATCCCCCCCGCGTCCGCGCCCGTAGGCCCGGGCCTGCATCCGTACCTCAAGGTCCTCCTCTACATCGTCGGCTACTTCGTAGTGGGAATCGCGGTCTCGCTCGTCGTGGCGATAGTCGGCGGGATCTTCGTAGCCGCCGGCTTCGTGGAGCTCCCCGAACTCGACCAGTCGCTCCAGCAGATGGAGACGATGAACGTTGAAGAGCTGATCGGGATCATGGAGCCTTATCTTCTCCCGATCGTGATCGCCACTGGTCTCTTCACGGTCTTCTACACGTGGGCCTTCATCCACATCGTCGACAAGAAGCGCCTCCGCAGCCTCGGCCTCCATCTGCGGCCGGGCTGGAGCCTGGACTTCTCGAAGGGCGTGGGGCTCGCGGTTCTCGTCCTCGGCGTGATCTTCGCCTTCTCGATCATGATCGGTTCGATCCGGGTCGAGGGCCTGGCCCGACCGGCTCCCGAGGGCACAAGCGTATCCGCGTACCTGATCGGCGCTCTTGTGGCTTTCTTCCTCGTTGGGCTCTACGAGGAGCTGATGTTCCGCGGGTACGTGCTTCAGAGGCTGAACGAGCGCGCGGGCAAGTGGGCGTCGATACTCGTGTCGTCGATTCTCTTCGCGGTCCTGCACGGCGCGAATCCCGGCGCCGACGTCTTCGGGATCTTCAACACGACGATCATAGCCGTCATACTGGCGGTTCTCTACTTCCGAACCCGCTCGCTGTGGATGCCTGTGGGGTTCCACTTCGCGTGGAACTTCTTCCTGGGGTACGTCTACTCCCTGCCGGTGAGCGGCCTGCCTGTCTACGGAGTGCTCAACGTGGTCGAGATAGAGCCCGACTCCAGACTCACGGGAGGGACCTACGGTCCCGAGGCGGGACTTGCGACGACGATCGCACTCGCCGCCTGGGGCGCGTGGCTCATCTGGAGGCGGACCGGGAGACGCCGCTGAGCCGACCGGCCCGCCCTTCGTTATCCACGATTGCGGCGATGCAGAGGGCACCGCTCGAGCCGCCGGCCCGTTGGGCGCCGCTACTCCACGATCGCGACCACACCCAGGGCACCGTTCAGGCTGCCGGCCCGCCGGACACTGCTATTCCACGATCGCGACGATGCCCTGACAGTCGACACCGGAAGCCAGCGCGCGCACGTCTTCGATATCCGCGGGGCTCTCCCCCTCCACACTTATGAGCGTTGAAGCGCCCGCCAGGATGTGTATCGCCGCGGTGCCCTCAGTCTCCTCCACCGCGTCGTTGCCGCAGACGCTCACCTTCTCCATGCCCGACTCCCCGCCCATCTGTGTGAGCATGGGATTGGAGACGAAGACCAGGAGCGTCGAGAGCATCGGCGAGTCCGCCGCGATCGTGAGGTCTATCGTCGATCCCTGAGGGGTCGTGTATGTCCTCGTGACTACGAGTCCGGCGAAGAACCCCATTCCGTAGTTCCCGGAGTCGAGTCCCTCAGGTTCTCCGGCCTGCCAGCCGTCCGGCGGCGTCGGCATCCGCTCCATCAGTAGCTCGATGATCTTCTCGCTGACCCCCGATAGAGCCGACCGGAGTTCGGTGCTCGTCTCCCTGTAGTCGCCGCGGGAATATGCCTCCCGCGCCCGCTCCATCGCGTCGGCAACCTCGTCGGCGGAGCACGTGGCGGCCGCGAAAACCCCCAGAACCACAAGCGCGATCCACCTCACTGTGTCCTCCTCTCGGTCCTCTTTGCTCGCTCCCCGAACCCGGGAGCACAGCCGGACAGCAGAGCTCTCAGTCGCACACCGGCGGGCAGCGTAGTTCCCGGACGCGCGCCGGCGGGCGGCCGAACCCCCGGACTCGCACCGGCGGGCGGCCGAACTCCCGCACGCGCGCCGGCCGCGGCGGGCTACTCTCTACGGCGTGCCTACGAGCACCGTCCGCGTCCTCGGTCCGTCGAACTCACAGAAGAAGATACCCTGCCAGGTGCCGAGTACCGGCTTGCCGTCCTTGACGAGAACCGTCTCCGAGCAGCCCACTATCGTCGATTTGATGTGGCCGTCGGAGTTCCCCTCCGCGTGACGGTAGTCGCCGGAGTGCGGAACAAGCTCTGAGAGCTTCGCGTCGATGTCCCTCGCGACGTCGGGGTCCGCGCTCTCGTTGATCGTCACTGCGGCGGTCGTGTGAGGGACGTAGACGAGAACGGCCCCGTCGGTCACGCCGAGGGACTCGATCGCCTTCCTCACCTCACCCGTTATGTCGGCGAGATCGGTCCGGCTCTTCGTCTTCACATTGAAACTGGTCTGCATGGTAGGCGTCCTGGAAATGGTGAAGTAGTGGCAACGACCGAAGCCTAGTGCAGGAGCGTCCGCGGTGTCAAGCAGGCGCGGCCGCCACGAATCCCGTTGACGCGCCGCCGCGCCGAGAATATACATATGTGAAAGCATGCGGAATCCGCCCGCCCGGCGGCGCATGCGTCCGCTGAAACTCACCGGCGGCGGCAGCGGACCAGTCCGCGAGAGTGGAGCGACCCGAAGCCTTGGGATTCCCTGCCCGAAGGGAGAAGAGAGAATGTTCATTCTGCTTGCCGTGATTGTGGTCATCGCGATCCTTGTGATAGGCATATACAACCGCCTGGTCGTTCTCCGCAACCGGATCGAGAACGCCTGGTCCCAGATCGACGTCCAGCTGAAACGCCGCGCCGACCTCATTCCCAATCTCGTCGAGACCGTGAAGGGCTACGCGGCTCACGAGAAGGAAGTCTTCCAGAGGGTCACCGAGGCGCGATCGGCGCTCGTCAAGGCCGAGAGCCCACGGGAGCAGGCCGACGCCAACAACATGCTGACCGGCGCGCTCAAGACGCTCTTCGCCGTCGCCGAGAACTACCCCGACCTCAAGGCGAATCAGAACTTCATGCAGCTGCAGGAGGAGCTTTCGGGGACGGAGAGCAAGATCGCCTACGCGAGGCAGTTCTATAACGACACGGTTCTCAAGTACGACAACATGCGGGAGAAGTTCCCGTCCAACATGGTCGCAAGCATGTTCGGGTTCGAGGACCGCGAGTACTTCGAGGCGGACGAGACCGACAGGGAGCCCGTCAAGGTCCAGTTCTAGGTCCGTCCGAGCGGGCAGACGTCTGGTCTCACAGACGCAACGCGAAACGGGAGTCAGACAATGATCGCGTTCAAGATCATCCTTTCGCTGCTCTATCTTTACGCAGGACTTGCGCTCCTTCTGGGGAGGAAGAAGTTCAGGGAAGAGGGCAAGCCGCCGAACATCCTGATTCCGGCGGCCCTGCTCCTCCTGGCGGCTGTGACCACCCCGTTTCTGAGGTAGCGGCGGCATATGTGGGAGCAGATCACATCCAACAGGGTCAAGTCCGCGATATTGGTGGCGGTCTTCGTCGCGTTCGTGGCGTTTCTGGGATGGGTGTTCGGCAGGGCGACCGGGTGGGGACCCGCGGGTCCGGTCCTGGCGGCAGTCATCGCAGGAGCGCTGGCCTTCGCGAGCTACTACAAGAGCGACAGGATGGTGCTGGCCCTGTCGCACGCTCGACCGGCGCCGCCCGAGGAGTTCCCCTTCCTGCACAACACGGTGGAGGGTCTGGCCATCGCGGCCGGCCTGCCGAAGCCTGCCGTCTACGTGATCGATGACGAGGCGCCCAACGCTTTCGCGACCGGCAGGAACCCCGAGCACGCGGCAATAGCCGTGACTACCGGCCTGCTCGACAGGCTCAACCGCGTCGAGTTGGAGGGCGTGATAGGCCACGAGATGTCGCACATCGCAGACTACGACACGCTCCTCATGACGCTGGCGGCAGTGATGGTCGGTACGGTCGCGCTCCTGTCCGACTGGATGTTCAGGACCTTCCTCTGGGGAGGGCGGCGGCGCAGAAACGTGAGCGGAGGAGGACAGGCGGGCGCCATCATCCTGATCGTCGGACTCGTGATGGCGATACTCTCTCCGCTCATCGCGCAGCTCATAAAGCTGGCAATCTCCAGGCGCCGCGAGTACCTGGCGGACTCCAACGGCGCCAGACTGACCAGATACCCGCCCGGACTGGCCAGCGCGCTGGAGAAGATAGCGCTCGACAAGAAGCCGTTGGGCGCGGCCAACAAGGCCACGGCGCACCTGTTCATCGTGAACCCCTTGAAGGAGCACGGGGGAGCCATGAACAGCCTCTTCTCGACCCATCCCCCGGTTGAGAAGAGGATCGAGATCCTGAGGTCGATGTAGCGCGAGATAGGACGGGAGACGAACGAAAGCAACCGGTGCCGCGGCGCGCTTGGGCACGCGGCGCGCCAGACCACCGGAAGCGAACCAACGAAGAAGGGATGCTCCCTGGGAGCATCCCTTCAGTGTTGCAGGGGGGTGCAAGGTCTGATCAGGGGGGACACTCGACTTGTTCCGTTGCGGCCCTCCAGCGCGCGACCCGGCGGACGCCGGCGAGCTCTTTCACGCCCTTACCTGTAAAGACCCTTGATCGTTCCCCAGCTGGTCGTCTCCGCCGCGCTCCAGATATTGCACTCGGGCAGCGGCCCGGTGTAGTCGCAGACAAGACACATGTCGCCGGCCCTTATGACGACCGCCCCGTAGTAGGTCTGTACCGGCATGGGAATCCCGTACGAGGTGAACCGGAACACGCCCGTTCCATCCGAGAGAGGGGCGCACTGGCTGGTCGAACCCGTGTTCTCAAATGCCACGTGGAGCGTAGGCAGCCAGCAGTCGGGCTCGTCGAATCTCATCTCTCCCACCCACTCTATCTGCTCCGTGGGAAGGCCCTGGTTATCGCAGCAGCCCGCGGCGGCTTCCGACTGCCCTCCGATCGGGACGATGTAGTCCTCCTGAAAAGGGCTGTCCGGGTTGTAGAACTCGCAGTCCTCGAGATGAGCCAGCGCGATGTCGAAGCGTTCCGGCACTGCGTACCCCATGAATCCCCAGGTTATCGTGACGCTGTACTCGAACTGCCCCCCACCTATCCCGTACGCCTCACCCGTCGCCTCGCACGTGATCGCGGCCCCGGCCGGGCCCGCCAGCATAGCGCCCAGCACTATGGCGGTTACTCCGACTACTGTCAGCTTGATGTGGTCCATTCTTCACCTCGTTCGAGTGTCAGCGCCCCAGAGCGCGCGGCGTGTCGCGCGCGCATGCATTCTCCCAGATACGGATTGATTCTAACACAGCTCACACGAGTAGTCAAGCTATAACATGATTGGCTGAAGGGCTTATAGGGGCGGAATGCCGGTCAGGAGGTCCGCAGTCTCTTTCGTAGCGAGCGGACGGGGAGCGTGTTCAGTACGTCGCTCCTGCGCAGCCAGCCCCTGCGCGCGGTGCGCACACCGAGCTCCATCCAATCCAGCTCGCTGGGTCGATGCGAATCAGTCGAGATGGTTATCGAGACACCGAGCTCGACCGCGCGCCGCACGTTGACGTCGTTCAGATCGAGGCGCTCAGGATAAGCGTTTATCTCGAGGGCCGTTCCGTGCTCAGCGGC
>WJLY01000107.1 GCA_014728245.1 Candidatus Effluviviaceae Genus IV sp. | reverse complement strand
TTCCTATCTCCTCGACCGCCTCGGGATTCGCGAGCGTCGACGTATCGCCGACCTCCTCGCCGATCGCCTTGGCGCGGATCACGCGACGCATGATCTTCCCCGAACGGGTCTTCGGAACGTCGTGGACGAACCAGACCTCGTCCGGACGCGCGATCTTGCCGATCTCGACGCCGACGTGCTCGCGGAGCTCGTTCCTGAGCTCGTCCGACGGCTCGACGCCCTTGCGAAGGACGACGAACGCGCACAGCGACTCGCCCTTCAGCTCGTGCGGCTTGCCGACCACGGCCGACTCGGCAACCTTGGCGTGGCTCACCAGCGCCGACTCGACCTCCGAGTTCCCGATCCTGTGTCCCGCGACGTTCAACACGTCGTCGGCGCGTCCCTGGATCCAGAAGTAGCCGTCCTCGTCCTGGCGCGCTACGTCACCGGCGAGATAGGTGTCCTTGAATTTGCTCCAGTAGACGTTCTTGTAACGCTCCGGGTCCTTGTAGAGGCCGCGGAGCATGCCCGGCCACGGGTTCTCTATCACGAGGTTGCCGCCCGCGCTCGTGATGGGCTCGCCCTCCTCGTTATAGACCTTCGCCGAGATGCCCGGGAAACCTCTCGTCGCCGAACCCGGCTTCAGAGGAGTGATGGGCAGGGGCGTGATCATGAAGTGCCCCGTCTCAGTCTGCCACCACGTGTCCATGATCGGGCAGTTCTCCTTGCCCACTTTCACGTGGTACCACATCCAGGCCTCGGGGTTGATCGGCTCGCCGACCGAGCCCAGCAGCCTGAGCGACTTCATCTCGTGCTTCTGCGGATGCTCGTCGCCGAGGCGCATGTGCGCCCGCACCGCGGTGGGCGACGTGTAGAGGACCGAGATCTTGTGGCGCTCGATCATCTCCCACCACCTGTCGGGCTCCGGGTACGCCGGGGCGCCTTCGTAGATCACCGACTTGGCGCCGAGGATCATGGGCGCGTAGACGATGTAGCTGTGACCGGTGACCCAGCCGATGTCGGCCGCGCACCACCACACGTCGTCGTCCTTGAGATCGAACACCCACTTGAGGGTCGTGGACGTGCCGAGCGCGTAGCCGGCGTGGGCGTGCTGGATCCCCTTCGGGCGCCCGGTGGTACCGGACGTGTAGAGGATGTACAGGATGTCGTTCGCGTCCGTCTTCTCGGTCTCGCACTCGTCCGGCTGGTCCGCCGTGATCTCGTGCCACCAGTGGTCCCTGCCTTCGGTCCACGGGACGTCGTCGCCCATGCGCTGGTACACGATGACGTTCTCAACCGTGTTGGCGTGCTCCATGGCCTTGTCGGTCTGCTCCTTCAGGGCAACCTTCGACCCACGACGCCAGAAATGATCGCAGGTGATGGCGAGCTTGGCCTCGCAGTCGTTCAGCCTCTCGGCGAATGCCTGCGGGCTGAAGCCCGAGAATACGACCGAGTGAATGGCACCGATCTTGGCGCACGCGAGCATGGCGATCGGAAGCTCGACGACCATCGGCATGTAAATACCGACCCTGTCGCCCTTGCCGATACCCAGGCTCTTCATGGCGTTCGCGAGTTTGTTCACCTCGCGGTACATGTCGGCGTAGGTCCACTCCTTGGTCTTGCCGTCCTCGCCCTCGAAGACGAAGCAGACCTTGTCCTTCGTCGCCGTCTTCATGTGCTTGTCGAGGGCGTCGTGGACGATGTTGTACTTGCCGCCCACGAACCACTTGGCCCACGGCGCGTCCCACTCGAGGACCTTGTCGTAGGGCTCGTAGAACTCCAGAAGCTCGTCGGCCATCTCCTTCCAGAACCATTCGTAGTCCTGGCACTTCTCGAGAAGCTCATCGAGCGTGCTGAGGCCGTGCTTCTTCATCCAGGCCTTGACGTTGGTCTTCTCCACGAGTTCGGCGCCGGGCTCGAACACGCGGTTCTCAGCGAGCAATACCTGAATGTCCTTCTTCTCTTCCGCCATGTCCCTCTCCTTACTTGAGTGGACTGCCCTTACGATTGAACGAACACCGGGTCGGTAATCAGAACTTGTACTGGAACGAGAGCTGCAGCCTCCTGTTCTCGTAGGACTCGGTTGTCGGTTCCGAATCTTCATCGCCACCGGCCACGCGATACTCTGTCTCGAACATCGCGTATTCCACGCCGATGCTTGCCGAAGGGGCGACGTTCCAGATCACGTTACCGTAGTAGGTGGAGTTCTTCTCAAGGCTGTTCGCCCGGTCGTCCTCGGGCAGCTCCGGATCGTCCACCCCCGCGCCGACGTTGACCTGCCAGCGCTTCGAGGGCTTGAGGTTCAGCTGCGCCCACCAGCCGCTGGCCTCGATCTCCTCGGGCACGATCGTCACCGTCGTATCGCTGACGCCGGCGACCACCTCGGCCACGCCCTGCCCGACGCCCCCGAGGTACTTGCCCAGGTTCTTGCCTGTGAAGTACTGCCCCTTGAGGGTCGCCATGCCGCCGAGCGGCACGGTGACGTCGACCGCCACTACCGTCTGATCAAGCTCGTGCGTCTCGGTGTTCAGCCGCACGACGGGGGTCGCATCGATGGTCTCCTCGTACCCGCAAACCTCCTCGCGTCCCATGAGACCCGAGAAGCCTATCTCCGCCGGCCTGTCGCCGGGGAGATTCGCCGATAGCGCGACCCTTCCCTGTAGAGCCGGCACGCCGGTCGTCTCGCCGCCGCCGTCGACCGATCCCATGCTCCTGGTCGCCGCCGCCGCGATCGACATCCCCGCGGCATCGCCGAGATCGAACTTCCTGGAGACACGGATCTGCGGCCGGCGGTAGCCGATGTCGCCGGACTTCCACAGCACTATGTAGTTGAGCGTAGTGGGGACTATCGGTGAGATGACATCCGACGTCTGACCCGCGAGGATGTCTACCGCGGAGGTCCTGAGTTCCAGGTACGCATGCCTGAGCATCGGATTGGGCTTGTTCTCTCCCCCTCCGCCGTAGAAGTCGAACTCGATCCTCCCCGAGGCCGCCACCGCGTCCGAGTCGGGCCCCTCGAAGGTCGCGCCGAGCCTCGTCTGCTTGGCGGTCATGTTGAACTCGTCGTTCTCGTCGCCCTCATCGTAGGGAAGAACGTAGTAGACGAAGTTCCCATCGTTCGTCTCCGCGCTGTCGTACGACGCGTCGAGCTTGATGTAGCCGTAGAACGTCGGATCGGCCACTGCCGGTGCGGCCACCGCCGCTATCAGTGTCGATATGAGAAGCACCTGGAATACTGCCTTCATACAGCGATCTCCGTTTCGTGTGCACCAACAGACTCACCCGCGCGACTCAATGGGGAACCCGGCGACCGAATCAGTCACCCATCTCAATGAGCCCTTCCTTCATGAGAGCCTTCGTCTCCTCGCGGGCGTGCTTTATGATCGACGAACTCTTCTCGAACAGCTCGTCCCGGGTCATCTTGAAGCGGGCGAGTCCCTGCTCGATGGCCTTCATACCCACGGCCGCAGCCTCCCGGGGAAAGACCTCCCACTCGTCCATCGTGGGAGTGATGTAGTCATCGGTAAGTCCCTTGTCCTCAGCACAGGCTGCCAGCTCGTGGGCCGCCGCGATGGCCATCTCGTCGGTGATCGTGCTGGCTCCGACGTCAAGCACCCCGCGGAAAATGCCCGGGAACCCGAGCGAGTTGTTGACCTGGTTGGGGAAGTCAGAGCGTCCGGTGGCGACGATCCTGGCGCCCGCTTCCTTTGCCTCCCACGGCCAGATCTCCGGGACCGGGTTGGCGCAGACAAACACGATGGAATCGCTCGCCATAGACGCCACCCACTCCGGCTTGATCGTGCCTGGACCCGGCTTGGAGAGCGCGATCAGCACGTCGGCGCCCTTCATCGCGTCAGGGATCTGCCCGACGATCTGCTCACCGTTCGAATTGACGCACATGTTCCACTTCTCAGGCTCGTCCTTGCAGTCCTCGCGCCCCTTGTGGAGAGTGCCCTTTGAGTCGCACATCACGATGTTCTCTGCAGGGATCCCATCACCGATCATGACTCGTGAGATAGCGATGTTCGAGGCGCCGGCGCCCACCATGGCGATCTTCGCAGTCTTCTTGTCCTTGCCCACGATCTTGAGCGCGTTTATGAGACCCGCGAGCGTGACGCAAGCCGTTCCCTGCTGGTCGTCGTGCCAGACCGGAATCGACATTTCCTCGCGCAGCGTGTCCAGAATGCGGAAGCACTTCGGCTTCGCGAAATCCTCGAGGTTGATCCCTCCGAAGGAGGGCTGGAGCCACTTGACCGCCTGAATGATTTCGTCGGGTTCCTTCGTGTCGAGGCAGATCGGGAAAGCATCGACGCCGCCCAGGTACTTGAAGAGGATCGCCTTCCCCTCCATCACGGGCATCCCGGCCTCGGGGCCGATGTCGCCCAGGCCGAGAACGCGCGTGCCGTCGGTCACCACCGCCACCATGTTGCCCTTGTTGGTGTGCTCGAATACCTTCTCGGGGTGAGCAGCGATGTCCTTGCACACCGCTGCGACGCCGGGCGTATACCAGATCGCGAAGTCATCGAAGTCGCGGATGCGGCACTTGGGAGTAACGGCGATCTTGCCCCTGTAGAAGGGATGAAGCCTCATAGCGTCCTGATTGGGTTTTTCGGCCTTGGCCAGGAGTTCCTTGACGTCGTACTTTGGCATCTTTCCTCCAGTTGCGTTCGCCGTTCCACGGCCCCATCGCGCCTCCGGAGAGCGCCTTCGGCGGCCCAGCCCCGACAGCGCGCCCGCCCCATATCGAGGGCGGTCCACTCTGCACACTCACGTTCAGCATATCAACGCACGCAGAAGTCGCCTTCTGCGCGTGAGCACACCGAGTATACACGCCTGGCTGCATCAGGCAATAGGTTTTTCGGGACCAAGTGGCCCCGAAGACCCGTTCTTCCCGGGCTAACGGAAAACTGACATTCACCAACGTCGGCGGCGGCCGTCCGCGCCGATTCACTGCCGTTGGTGCGGTCGGCCTCCATTGCTGTGGTCTCGGGACGGCGGCCGTGATAGGCTCGCTCATGACGAGCGCCCCGACGGACAAGGTCCGCGGGGCGGCTGAGAACCTGAGCCGCCTGAGGAGGCCGACAATCGTGACCGAGTCGCACCTGGGGGAGTTCTACTCCGTTCTCGCTGCGCTCATCTGGGCCGGCTCGGTCGTGCTCTTCCGATTGAGCGGCAGGACGTTCCGCCCGCTCGCGCTCAACTTCTTCAAGAACACGGTGGCCGTGGTCATCTTCGGCATAACGTTCGCCCTCTTTCGCATCGAGGTCATCCGGGACGCTCCCCTGCTCGACTACGGGCTGCTGCTGCTCTCCGGCGTGATAGGTATAGCCGTCGCGGACACGCTCTTCTTCAGAAGCCTCAATCTCGTGGGGGCCGGCCTCTCGCAGGTTGCCAGCCTCTCCTACAGCCCCTTCGTCATTCTATTCACGTTCGTGCTTCTCGGTGAGCGGTTGACCCCGGGCGACTTCGCCGGCGCCGCGCTGATCATGCTGGGCATCTTCCTCACCGCGGGCCACAGGCCGCCCCCCGGCAGCACGAAGCACGATCTGCACAAGGGCATCGGCTTCGCGATCCTGTCTATGGCCATGATGGCTCTGGGGGTCGTGGCCGCCAAGCCGGTGCTCGACCGCTCGCCGCTCATGTGGACGACCGCTGTCAGGCTGGCAGGCGGAACGGCCGCCCTGGCGCTTCTCGCCGCGGTCTCTCCGCGCCACAGGGATATCTGGCGAACGCTCCGTCCGTCGAGGGCATGGAAGATCTCGCTGCCCGCCGCGATTCTCGGCACGTACGTGGCGATGCTCGTGTGGATGGCCGGCATGAAGCACACGCAGGCTTCGACGGCCTCGATACTGAACCAGACGAGCGCGGTCTTCGTGCTGCCGATTGCCGCCCTGGTGCTCAAGGAGAGCATTACCGCGAGGAAGGCTGTCGCCGTGGCCACCGCGATCACCGGAGTGGCGCTGGTCACGGTCTTCTAGCGGCGCGAGGCGTCCCCTCGGTGCTGAGGCGCTCAGCGCGCGCGATCAGAGATCGCCTGGCCGATCTTCTCCACCAGGTTGTCGAGCAGATAGGGCTTCTGGACGAACCCGGCGACGTGTTTCTCGTCGTCGATCTGCTGTACGACCTCCTGCTCGCTGTAGCCGCTGGAGAGCACGACGCGGACGTCGTCCCGCAGATTCCGCAGTTCTCTCAGCGTCTCCTCACCGCTCATTCTGGGCATCGTGAGGTCGAGGAGCACGCATCCGATGCGGTCGGGGCACCGCCGGAAGACCTCCAACGCCTCCACGCCGTCAGCCGCAGTCATTACCTTCATACCGGCCTGCTGGAGCATCCGCGCGGCGACCTCACGCACCGTGTCCTCGTCATCTACCACCAGAACGGTCGCGTCGCCTTCGAGCTGCCGACACGCCTCGGCCTGGCCGCGCTCCGCATCGGCAGGTACCGCGTCCACGGCCACCGGCAGGAGGACCTCGAAGCTCGTGCCGCGACCCGGCTCGCTGGTCACGCGAACCGCGCCCCCGTGCCCTCTCACAATTCCCAGCGTGGAAGCCAGACCTAGCCCGCGCCCCGTGAACTTGGTCGTGAAGAACGGGTCGAAGATCCTCTGCATCGTCTCCGCGTCCATCCCGCACCCGGTGTCGGACACGGAGATGTACGCGAACTCGCCCGGTTCTACGTCCTGGACCAGATAGCACTCAGAGAGGTAAGCCTCGTCGCAACTCCTGACGCCGCTTCCTACCGTTATCGTGCCGTCGGCCTCGCCTATGGCGTCGGACGCGTTCGTGATCAGGTTCATTATGACCTGCCTGATCTGTGTGGCGTCTCCGATGATCACCGGCAGATCGGCCTCGAGCTCGTACTCGATCGTCGCGCGCTTCGAGATGGACACGTCGAGCAGGCTCGCCATCTCTCGCACGACCTCGTTCACACTGATGGGCTCTATCACGAAACTGCCCTTCCCGGAGTACGCCAGCATCTGGCGGGACAGGTCGGCCGCCCGCTGCGCCGTCGACCTGATCTCGATAAGACACCCGTGCGCCGGCGACTCCGGCCCGGTGTCCAGCAGGGCCAGGTCCGCGTTCCCCATTATGCCCGTCAGCAGGTTGTTGAAGTCATGGGCGATCCCGCCGGCGAGTACGCCCAGGCTCTCGAGCTTCTGCGAGTGCTGGATCTGAGCCTCGAGCAGCTCCCGCTGCTCCTTCGCCCTCACTCTCTCGATGGCGACGGCTATGTTGTCGGACACGAACGTCATGATCTCCAGGTCACGTTGAGTGTAGAGCGACCCCTCCACGTAACTCTGTACGGCCACGACTCCTATGACCCTCTTGCCGGCCTTGAGCGGAACGCCCAGCCAGATCGGTGACGGCACGCCCACCAGCTCGACCTCGCCCGCCCTCTCGAGCTCCCGGTGCCCGGCTTCGTCGATGAGTATCGGCCTCTCGGTTCTGCGGACGTAATCCGTCAGGCTCCTCTTGAGCTGTGTCGGCTCGAGGTCCTCCAGCTCGTCCTCCTCGTCCACGTGGTACGGGAACGTGTAGGTGTCTGTCTTCTCGTCGTAGAGGGCGACGTAGAAGTTCGTGGTGTCCAGGAGCCGGCCCAGCTGCTTGTGTATTGCACCCAGGAGCTCATCCAGGGCGGGAGATTCGTTCAGCGCCTGCGATATCTGGAAGAGGACGTCGCGGACCTCCTCGGCGTGTCTGCGTTCGGTCATGTCGTGCACGATGGCCTGCACGTACTTCCGACCGGCAAGGTCGAAACTGTCGAGGCTGACCTCCGACGGAAAATCGACTCCGTCGAACGTGCGGTGCGTCCACTCGAACAGCTGCGGCTTCCCCGAGGAGGCCGCGCGGACCAGCTCCGCGGCGAGTTCCGCCGAAGTCCGCCCGTTGGGCTGTGTGGGCGGGAAGAGGACGTCGGGCGGTTGGCCGATGATCTGCTCGCGCTCGGCAGCGAACATCTTGACGGCCATCGTGTTGCAGTCTACGAATACGCCGTCCTTCAGGACGAACATGGCGTCCTTGGCAGTCTCGAAGATCAGCCGCAGTCGCTTCTCGCTCTCCTTGAGAGCGCTCTCCGCGGCCTTCCTCTCAGATACGTCTCGGAAGCTCCAGACCCTTCCCGTGACCTCGCCGTCCTGCATGAGAGGACTCGAGTACCGTTCGAGGACCCTGCCATCCTTGAACCGGACGGTCTCGAAGCTCTCCTCGTCCGTTTCGTAGAGGGCCTCCGACCGCTCCACGAAAGGTTCGGGATCCACAACCTGCTCCGCCCCGATCGCCCGAAGCTCTTCGACCTCGCCCCTCTTGACGGCTTCCTCCGGGATGTTCCACATCTCCATGTACTTCTTGTTCGCGTGCGTGACTCTGCCCGCCCGGTCGACGACGAGGATGCCGTCTCCCGTCGACTCGATCGTCGATCTGAACAGCGTCTCGCGGGAGCTGAGAGCTTCAACCGCCGCCCTTCTCTCGGTGACGTCGGTAACGAAGTTCAGCGTCGCGGGACGCCCCTCCCATCTCAGGAGAACAGCATTCGTCTCCATCCAGCGCACCTCGTGGTGCTCCGTGACGATGCGGTAGTCGTAGTTGCTGGGGACGGCCTCTCCACGGATACGCCTCTCGTACATCGTGGAGACCTTCCGTCTATCCTCCGGGTGGACGATGTCGAGAAACGGCAGCCTCTTCAGCCTGTCGGGAGAGCGCCCGACGATCTCCGGAAACTTCGGATTGAAGAAGCAGAAGAGGCTGTTCTGGATGACCGCGATCCCCTCCTGCGCGTTTGAAAGCAACTGGCGGTACTTGGTCTCGGACTCGCGGAGCGCCGACTCGACACGCTTGCGTTCCGTAATGTCGCTGGCTATGTCCACGCATACCGACCGTCCGTCCGGCCACTCGATCGCGCTCGCGATGTGCCTGTACCAACGACCATCAGAATGGTCGAACGAATCGGTCACGACGCTGCCCTCGGAGTCGCTATCCAGCAGCTCCGGAATCGGGCAATGTCGGCATTGGGAACCCCGTCCGTGCAGCGCGAAGTAGCACTTTTCGCCCTCGACGGCTGCGGAGGTCTCTCTCAGACGGTCGTTCACGTAGAGGAGGTCCAGCGTCTCCGGATCGACCACGTGGATGAGATCCGAGATTCCCCTCAGAACCGCTGCGAGCTTCCTCTCGCGCTCGGAGCGGCCCTCTGCGCTCCCCTCGGCCCGACGCTTGCGTCCGCCGGTTTTCGGTTCCCTCGCGGAGCGCCGCTTGCCGCCAGTCTTCTGCGCATCGGATGAGGCTCTCGGTGCCATTCGGCTTCCTTACTGCGCTACTCACCCTCGATGAGAACGCGGAAACGCTCATTGCCTTGCAGCGGCTCGAGATCCGGGTCCTCGGCCGCCCACGACGGCAGCTCACCGTCCAGCTCGTGCGCCCGCTCCAGTTCCTCCAGGGCCTGCTCGTACATGCCCGCTCTCGAGTAGTAGCACGCCAGATGGTAGTGCGGCTCGCCCTCGTCGGGACTCATCTCGATCGCCTTTCTGCCCGACGCAAAGGCCTGGTCCCACTCTTCCTCGTCGGCGTGCCTGTAGCCCTCCATGATGAGCGCGTCCTTCTTCCACATGTCGAAGATGCGGCGCAGTTCGCCGATCGGATCTTCGTGATCGTCGACCCTCAGGTCGCAGTAGCGGTCGCTCAGGCCTCCGTAGCCGCCGCCTTCGCGTACGATGAGCATCGCCGCCGACTGGACACCGCGGGAATCGCCTCCCGCCTGCTGGCCCTCCTCGATGGCGCGCATGAGGCGCTCCCCGAGTATCCCGTCCGTCTCTTCGAATGCCCGCGCCATCGCATCGACCGTCTCGGCGCTGACGAGTATGTTTCCCTGAACCGAGTAGTTCTCCCCTACGCGATGGCCCGCCCACGACATGCACTCAGATCCCGTGTGCGCCGCTGAGCGTCCGTTCGAGTCCACGATCCCGACCTGTCGATGAGCGGAGTCGGGATCCGAGCCAAGCAGCGTCTCGAGAACGTGCTCGGGCGACACGCCCAGCTCCAGCATATCGAGGCCCCGAGGACCGTAGCTCATGTTGCCCATGGCCTGAGTAGCGATCGCCCCGACGTCGGACCGCGCGAACGGCACCGCCGCCCCGACGGCGAAGAACCTGGATTGAACCGCCACACCCAGATCTCCCGTGTCAGGGTCGTATCCCACTATCGAGAACGTCGCCACCGGCGTCGACGCCAGCGCCAGGGGCGCAGCGAGAAGCGCGGCGGCTACGAGGCACAGGACCGCTCGACGCCGCACCCTTTCTCGTATCTCAGTTGAGCGATTGCAACAACGGGGCCAGAATCTCGTCGTTTCCACGCTCATACCTCCTTCAGGAACCTGAACCACGTATTTCTGCACGAATAGCCTCAGCTATTGTGGATTCGTCCGGGCCATCTCCCAACTCGTCGAGGAGGTCGTCAGCCCACGCGACGGCCTCGTCGCACTTCCCGCCGACTTCCTCCGCGTCCGCCACGTAGAAGAGTGTCTCGAGCTTCTCGCTCACGTCCGCGGGCAGCTCGTAGTGCACGTAGCGCGTGTGGAAATTGTGCCTGAGAGGCGAGTGCCGGATCCTCAGGAGCTCTACCAGCCCCCGCAGCACCATGGACTGGTAGTAAGAAACCGCCTCTACGGCGTTCCCCCTTTCTATTTCCTTTCGCACGAACGATTGCCACAGGCGGCTGATGCCTCGATATCTGGCGACCCGGCCGCGCAGCATCGCCGCGTGAGCCCGCGCGTCGAGAGGCGGAACGGTAAGGTGGTCTCCTCTGGCGAAGTGCACCCTGGCCCTTCCGTGCACCTCCGGCTGAAGGAGCCGGTCACGCTCCGTTCCCTTCTCCATCACGACGAAATCGACTATGAGAAACGGGCTGGCGTCGCGCAGCCTCCACAACACCTGTGAATGGCCGTGCCAGGTAGGCTCCGGGAACCTCAGCTCGACGTCCAGGGGACCCAGCGCTTCGAGGGCATCCCTGGCGGCCGCGAGCACGTCCTCGACGCGGCCGTCCTCACAGAGCACCTGCAGATCCAGGTCCGACCACTCATCCACTCTGTCGAACGCGGCCGCGCCTCCCTCCCACATCGCAAGAGCGAACTCCAGAGGCTCGACCGCCCGCCTGAGCGCGGACACCACCTCGTCTCTTCCTATGCGATGCTTCTGCACGCAGTGCACCTCCTTGCCGTGAACGCCTCCTCCGGGTTCTCTGTATCAGCAGGTCTTGTGTTGTGTGGATTAGTACGGACTGCGCCGAAGGTCGGCTCAGTTGTCCCGCCGGTCCGGATTGCGGAGCCTGCTTCCTCCGGGACGCGGAGGAGCGTCTGGCCGGTCCCAGTCGAAGCTGAAGATCTTCTCGTTGTCTCCGCTCTTGCCCTCGTGGGCCTCCCTCCTGGAGTATCCGACACGGTAGCCGCAGTGGGCGCAGTAGCGGTAGAAGGGGCAGTCGGTCTCTATCGTCTCGCGGACCTTCCTGTAAAGCGCGTTGTTCCATACGGCGCGGATCCCACCGTCCTCCACGACGTTTCCTACGGGCTCCTCCCAGGAGAAGTAGCACATCCTGGCGGTACCGTCGGTGTCTATGATGAGCGTGTCCCAGGGAAGATAGCACCGCTGCATGAACTCCGCATCCCGCACGTCCGGCGGAAGGTGCGTGACCACTCCCAGCTCGTCCCCGACACGCTTCATCTCGTCGAAGATCTCCTTCTGCCGGTCGGGATCGCTGAACAGGGAGTTCTCCCACTGCGTCCTGCCCTCGACCGTCAGGTAGTGGACGTTGAGGTCCTCGATCCCGAGGCGGGCCGCCAGCCTGACCAGATCGGGCAGCTCATCGGCGTTGTCTTTCATCGCAATTGCGTTCGCCTGAACGACAGGCCTGCCGGCGCCGTGCCGGCGCTTGGACTCGACGACCGATGTGACGGCCTCCATGAGGTCGTCGAACTTGAGGCCGCGTCTCAACCGCTCACAGGTTTCGGCGGTCGCCCCGTCTATCGAGAAGGTAAGGATGTCGATCTTGCACCGCGCGACCAGGTGCTCCGCGAGCTCCGGTGTCAGTAGGGTCCCGTTCGTCATGAGATTGCAGCCGATCCCCGCCCGGGCGGCCAGCTCCAGCATCTCCGGGAGATCTCGGTTCATGAGCGGCTCCCCGAGGCTGCAGAATCGGTACTGCACGACCCACGGCGCGCTCTCGGCAAGGATCTCCCTGAAAAACCCCAGCTCGAGGTCGCCCGGCCCCTCGTTGTCGTAATGAACGCAGCCCACGCAGCGCAGATTGCAGCGGTGCGTGGGAACGAGATCGAGCATCCTCGGGCCGGACCGAAGCCTCCCGGCCCCCAGACGACGTTCGGCTCTGTTGAGAAGCAGCTGGGTCTTCTGCCTCGACGAGAGCGAAGCGAAGCGGCGAAGCCGCGCAACGACATCGGAAAAGCGCGATGAATCGGTGTGTTTGAGCGTCATGCGACTACAATAGCCCGAGGCCCGGGCGGTGTAAAGCGCTCTTCGGGCGACCCGTCGCTCTCCGCAGCCCCGCACCGCGGCGTACGGCTCAGGTCTTGTTTGACCATGTTCGGCCCGGTGAAGTAGGCTATGCTCCGTCTCGAACGGAGGAGCAGGCCGCGCTCCGTCTCAGAACATGGAGCAGGCCGCGCTCCGTCTCAGAACATGGAGCAGGCCGCG
>WJLY01000106.1 GCA_014728245.1 Candidatus Effluviviaceae Genus IV sp. | reverse complement strand
TCACGTCGTCCGGGTTCAGGAAGAAGACGAAATCCTCCGCCAGGCAGTCGAGATATGCCTCGGCGTCCGTCCGCCCGTAGGCCTCCACGAGCTTGGCGATGACGTTTGCCGGGCTCGTGCGCGGCGGGTATTCGTGTCCCGCCTCTTCGGGGTCGTCGTCCGGCCCCGTGCTCGAGCCGAAGCAACCGGGCAGCGCCGCAAGCGCTGCCGTCAGGAGGACGCACACGAGGGCCGCGACGGCCGCGGCGCCGCGACGCTGACCCATCGAGTTCACTATCGCACGCATGCTATCTCACCTCCTGCCCGAGGCTTCGCCAGTATCCCTTGATGCTCCCCCAGCTGCTGTCCTCAGCTCTGCCCCACGGCTCGACCTCCGACCACTCGACGATCTCCCAGAGCGTGTCGCATCTGCCGGGCTCGATGGCGAAGACGAACTCCTGGTCCGCGTTCGCCACGACCACGAGATCGCCCGAAAGAGTGACTCGGAGATCAGTGTCCATCTCGTACTTCCAGCGGTCGTCATGGGGGTCCCCGGGCTCCCCCGGCTCGAAGACCGCCGTCTCGGTCGTGAGCGTCAGCATGATCTGGTCCGCCGAGAGCGTGTCGGCGTCGGAGAACATCCCCGAGTGGATGGTGTCCTCGCATCCCTTGCCCCACCACGACGGCAGGTCGCTGTCGGGAGGGGCCCAGTCCTGCTGCAGCAGATGGAACTGGAACGTGTCGGCCAGGCAGTCTAGGTACGGCTCCAGGTCCATGGCCACGTAGGCCATCTGGAGCCTCTTCAAGACGCTGTCCGGGTGCGAGCGGGCAGGGTAGGCGTCGTCATCAGCCTCGTCGGGCCCCGTGGAGCTGCTCTCGTGGCAGCCGGCTGCCAGAATCGCAGATGCGGCCAGAAGCACCGCGAATGCGCAGGCAACTCTCGCTCGGATTCGGGACATGTGTGGCCTCCGGGGCGCGCGCCGGACCGAAACGCTGCTTCTCGCGAGGGGCAGAGGGTCGCGGCGGCCGCCAGCATACCGTGACAGCATTTCTCTTTCTGCCAATTATCTCACCTGAGCAAGATACCGTCAACTCTCCGAGGGCACGCACGGCGAGCGGCAGACTCCGCTTCGAACGGGCGACGCGCCACAACAGGCAACGGCCCCGGCCGCAGGCGAAGCACCGTGAACAGAAGGCAGCTGATGGTGTTCCCTTCTGTTGACAGTGCGTAAACAGCGTTGACAGTGATCCTGGCCCGCTCCGTTCACAAAGAGCCCCAAATCCCTCTTCGACTCTCTAAGTTAAAGCGCTCTGGTATGTTCGGGAGCCCTCCGCAGGAGCCCGCGCCCGACCGCGGCCGTGGCACGGCGCTTGTTACTCAATGCCCCCGAGCGCTTGCGTTCCGCGCGGGACGTGGTGTGGGCTGGGCGGGGGTTGACCCGAAAAGGGGCGGGGCTTCACCTGCCCAGCACCCGCCGAACGAGCAGGGCGCGGGGCGCTCGAGCGCACGCCTCCGGTCGTGCGCGGGTGACGTCCCTCCGAACGCCTCGCCGGGCGTCCCATCCCGGCGACCCGGTCGCCACTCAGATGCAACTTGCGGGTGCGAGCCGGGTTGATTAAACTCACTCAAAAGCGCGTCATACATGCCGAGCGGATGCGAACGTTGCGGATTCCGGCGGGTTGCTCCGGGGCCGTCGTTCGCGATCGGTGTGCTTGTGCAACCGTCCTCGCGGGCAGGTCCTGCCGCCCCATCGTGGAGGTCCCTGATGAGACTGACCCTGGCTTTCCTCGTGGCAGCAGCCGTGCTTGTGCTGCCGCCGGCTTCACTCGCGGAAGATGGTACGTCGGGCCTCACCTTCCTGAAGCTCGGCGCCGGCGCGAGGGCAATCGGACTCGGCGGCGCCTATACCGCCGTCGGTGGAGACGCGTCGACCATCTACTGGAACCCCGCGGGCACGGTCGACGTTGAGAACATCGACGTCGTGCTCATGCACGCGGAGTGGTTCGAGGGGATCCGGTACGAATACGTGGGGGGCGTGCGGTCGGACGGTGAACAAGCCTTCGGTGTGGCGATGACCGGGCTCTACATGGACGACCTCGAGCGTAGGGAGGGGCCCACGGCCGAGCCGATCGGCCACTTCGGCGTCTTCGACTTCGCGGTGACCGGCACATACGGACGCATGCTCACGGAGTATCTCGACGTCGGAATCGGCGGCAAGTATCTGTTCGAGAAGATCGACGACGAGACGACCGGCGGGCTGGCGGTCGATCTCGGAGCTCAGTATATGATACCGGGCCTCCCCGGCTTGACGGCGGGAGCGGCCGTGCAGAATGTCGGCCCGCGCATGAAGTTCATCGAAGACGAGTTCGATCTTCCGCTGACGTACAGGGTCGGCGCCGCGCTGGAGGCGCCCGTCGAGGCGTTCAAGGGGGAGCTCCTCATAACCGGCGACGCCGTCATACCCAACGACGGAGACACGAAGTACCACTTCGGGCTGGAGTTCGAGTTCATGGAGCTGCTCGCGCTGCGGTTCGGCTACCGGAGTGGATGGGACAACCAGAACGTCGCGGTGGGAATGGGGGCCAACGTGCGGAACTTCAGATTCGACTACGCTTACGTTCCCTTCTACTCCGACCTCGGCGACACCCACAGGCTGTCGCTCGGCTTCTCGCTGTAGCAGACGGAGGAGCGAGGCGAGTGTGCTTGCGGCCGCCCGACGGGCTACGCAGCGACTGCCTCCCTCAACGAGCCTTCACTCCATCTCAGCGCCCTGAAACCCGAGGCGTCCAATCTGACGACGGAACGTTCCGTCATCCAGTCGCCGACGATTATGCCCGTTCCTTCGCCCCAGCGTCTGATGAGCTGGCGATGGACGTGGCCGACGACGACGGCGTCGTATCCTTCCCGCAGTTTGACGCGCATGAACTCCACCATCGGCGGCAGCGCGCGTTCGATGCGCTCCTCGGTGACCTCGGAAAGACCGGAGGCCCATCTCGCGATGGCCGCTCCCGCCGCGGGAGGTACCAGGCTGAAAGCCGCGATCGCGGCCCGGCTTCTGATGATGGAGCGGAGGATCCTGTAGCCCATGTCGCCCTCCGGAAGGCCGTCGCCGTGCGCGACGAACAGCCGGCGGTCGAACAGCGTGGTCTCCAGAGGACCTCGGTGGACACGCGCTCCCGTGAGCGACGAGAGCCTGTTTCCTGCCCAGTAGTCGTGGTTGCCCCCCAGGAAGTGGATACTCGTTCCCGCGGCCGCGAGATCTGAGAGGGCGGCTATCGTCCCCGGGTTGGGAATGGGCGCCGGATACGGATACTCGAACCAGAAGTCGAAGATATCGCCGACCAGATACAGGCCGGAAGCTCGACCGCGAAGAGACCCGATGAACGCGGTAAGATCGCACTCCTTCGCTCGCTCGGAGGCGTCGTTTTCCGAACCGAGGTGGGAGTCGGCGATGAAGTAGACGGGCCGATCCGACGTCACATTGTTTGTGAAGGCCCGTTCAGACGTCACTGGGCCTGTCCTCCCGGACGAAATGAACTGCCGTCCGGCGAAGCCGGGGAGAACGACCGTCGAGAGGAGACGATTTCACGGTTAACCTATTGCAGCAAAGGCAGATAGCTTGCGGTTCCGCCAAGAGCGTGACCCCCGTTCATGATTGCCCGGTGCGGCCCAAAACAACTTGACCACGGGCAACCGCATCCATATAGTTGCATCTCATTTATCGGGTACCAGTGTGCCTCGTTCGACAAGCGCTCCGGGTCCTGAGAATCGGCCGCGTGCGGTGCTTCCTGGCGGGCCGGGGTCCCCGAACTGCTCGGACCGACCCCGACCGACCTCATAAGTTCCCGCTGTCAGGGAGTATAGGCCGAGCAGACCTTCGTGGGCAAGCGAAACCCCCGGACATGGAGGTTGTAACGTGGCGAACCTATGGGACGATGTCAAGAACGCGATAGTCGACGGATACGTCTACGCCTCGGACAAGGCGGAGGAGTTCACTCAGATCAGCAGGGCGAAGGTGGAGATCCTGCGGCTTAACAGGCAGATCGCGCGCGCAATGAGCGAGATCGGCGGCAGGGCCTTCGAGCTCTTCGAGAAGGATGAGCAGGACCGGCTTCCGACCGACGAGGATGTGATGGAGGCGATCGACGCTATACGGAAGATGCGGCTCGACATCAAGAAGTGGGAAAGAGAGATCGAGGTGGCGAAGGCCGAGCGGGCGAAGAGCGAAGGGCGAGACGACTCGAGCGAGCAGACCGAGTTGATCGAGGACAAGTCCTGAGCGGGCGCCTGCTCTCGTCGCCACCCGGACGGACAAGGCGAGGGTTAAACCTTCCGAACGCGTCCGTGGTCGAACTGACCCAGCGCGGGGCCGGTACGCTTTTGGATCGAAGCGAAGGGAGTTTGTTTGATGGGGCGCACAACTGGAATCTGGTTCGGTGGAGCCGCACTCGTCATCATCGGGCTTGTGGTCGGTGTGATGATCACGGTGAACTGCGATCTGACGCCGGCCTCGAACGCGCAGGAGGAGACCAGCATAGGTGTGGTCCCTGGCGCCGGTGCCGCGGCAGGTAGTCCGTTCGTCGCGGTCGCGGACGCCGTTCTGCCCGCCGTGGTGAGCGTCGACACCAAGAGGACCGTGCGTCGCGCCGGGGATCCCTTCGGCGACATGTTCCGCGAGTTCTTCGGCGAGGAGTGGTACCGGAGAAGGTTCGGCGATGAGGGTGAGGAGCGATACCGGGAGTACGAAATCCCCGGTTCGGCCTCCGGGTTCATATACGACAGCCGAGGCTACGTGATGACGAACAATCACGTGGTCGACGGCGCCGATGAGATAGAGGTCACGCTCTCGGATGGAAGGCAGTTCGCGGCTGAGATAGTCGGCCAGGACCCGAGCACAGACATCGCCGTCATCCAGATAGAAGGCCGCGCTCTCCCGATGGTCAATCTCGGCGACTCCGACCTGATCGACGTGGGCGACTGGGCGATAGCGGTCGGTAATCCACTCGAGCTCGAGGGCACCGTGACCGTCGGCGTCATCAGCGCCAAGGGCAGGACCGATCTGAACATCCGCGGCGGGGCGCCGCTCTACCAGGACTTCATACAGACCGACGCCTCGATCAACTTCGGTAACAGCGGCGGACCGCTCGTCAACATCGACGGAGAGGTGGTCGGTGTCAACACGGCGATCAACGCGGCGGCCAACGGCATCGGTTTCGCGATCCCCATCAACCTGGCCCGGAACGTCGCGGAATCGCTGGTAACCGAAGGCAAGGTGGTCCGCGGCTACCTCGGCGTGGTCCCGCAGGAGATAACGCCTGAGCTGGCGGAAGCCAGAGACCTGCCCGGCACGGGCGGCATCATGATCGCCAACGTGCAGGAAGACACTCCGGCCGACGAGGCCGGCCTCGAGGCGGGCGACGTCGTCGTGGAGTTCGGGGGCATCGAGATAACCGACGTGCCCCAGTTCAGACGCGTCGTCGCGGGGTTCCAGCCGGACGAGCCGGTCGAGATCATCGTCCTGCGCGACGGCGACAGGAAGTCGCTCGAGGCGAGGCTGGCGGAAAGGCCCGACGCTGTCGCGGCCGCGGAGGAGCAGGAGGAGCCCGAGCGGGAAGTGTGGTTCGGTATCCACGTCGTCGACCTGAACGACCCGCTGGCGAGGGAACTGCAGACGGAAGCTGAAGAGGGCGTGCTGGTTGTCGACCTGGAGGCCGGCGAGCCGGGCGTCGACAGCGGGCTGCAGATCGGTGACGTGATAGTGAAGATAGCCAATCAGAGGATCAGCGACCTCTCAGACTACCGCGAGACAATGCGGAGACTGGAGGGCCAGGACAAGGCGATCGCGGTGATGGTTCAGCGCGGCGCCTACACCTACTTCGTGGCCATCAAGCCGGAATAGAGTCGAGGCGCTCGCCGCTACGAGCGGCGATGCGCCCGCACCTGCCCCGCGGCCTTCCAGCCGCAGCAGGGAAGGGAAGACGAAGGGAGAATCCGGGCCGCCCCCCCACAGGCGAGACCCGAAGGGTGGTGAGAAGAATGGCGTACTACGGAAGCGCAGCCGAGGAAGACAGGAACCTGGAGGCCTATCTCCAGGAGATAGCACAGACTCCTCTCCTCACAAGGGAAGAGGAGCAGGAGATCGGTGCGCGCATTCTGAGAGGCGACCGGCGGGCTCGCGATGAGCTCGTGCAGGCGAACCTGCGGTTCGTGGTCAGCGTCGCGAAGGGCTATGCGCGCAAGACCGGGACTCCGATCATGGATGTCATAAACCAGGGTAACCTCGGTCTCATAGAGGCCGCGAAGCGTTTCGATTCGACGCGCGGCCGCAAGTTCATAACCTACGCCGTGTGGTGGATCAGGCACGCGATCCTCAAGGGCATGGCGGAGCAGAGCGGCGCGATGCGCCTGCCGCTCAACAAGGCCGGCGCGATCCGCCGCATGTGGCGGACGATCGAGAGGCTGAGGCAGGAAGGCGGACGCGAGCCGACCGACGAGGAGATAGCGGCCGCCATGAAGATGAAGGTCGACGAGGTCGAGGAGCTGAAGGAGCTCTCGGTCACGAGCCTGTCTCTCGATGCGCCGATCGCCTCGGACGAGGATGTTGATCTGGGCGAGCTGGTCGCCGACACGTCGGACGATCCCGGCCTCACCGATCTCCACTACGAGTCGCTCGGCCGTCAGGTAGACATAGCTCTCAGGCACCTGACCGAGCGCGAGAGCACTATACTCAGGCACTACTTCGGGCTCGGAGGGACCGAGAAGCAGACTCTCGAGGAGATCGGGAAGATGATGAGCCTCACGCGAGAGAGGATACGTCAGATCAAGGAAGAGGCTCTGCGCAAGCTCAGGCAGACGCCCGGTCTGGAGGATCTCAGGGTATACCTGAACTGACCGAAGCGGCCGGGCGCGGCCCGGGACGTCGCGGCAGCAGGGCTTCGACACGATGAAGAGAAGCGCAGTGCCCGCCACGCGAATTCGATAGTGGCGGGCATTCGCTTGTCGGAGCCCGAAACGCCTTGACGCGGCTTTCTTCCGTTCCATAGTATTCCTCGGGCGGTCCCGGGAGCGGGGCCCGCACCCGGGTGCCCTCCTGGAGCCATCCGTCCGGCCGCTTGAACTGCCGGCTCCCGCGGGTTGTCTAATGTTCGGGACCCCAGGAGAGAGGATCAGATGAACCCGTCCATTTCACGTCTAGTCCTGCCCTGCGCCGCGGCGGCCGTCCTGGCCGCAGGGTGCGGCGTTGAGGAAGAGCCCGAGAGGGTATCCAGGACTCTGCCGAACGGCGCGCGCGTGCTCGTCAGGGAGAACCGGGCGAGCAACGTGGTCTCGGTGCAGACGTGGGTAGCGGACGGGGCCCTCTACGAGACGCCGGACGAGGCGGGCGAAGCGTACCTGCTTTCCCAGATGTTGTTCACCCAAACGCGCGGACAGAGCCCCGGCGAGTTCGTGAAGGCCGTCGAGCGACTCGGCGGCTCGATGTCGGTCAACCCCAGGCACGATTTCACGCAGTACGCGGCTATCGCTCCCAGCGAGAACTTCGAGGCGCTCCTGGAACTGGTCGCGGACGGACTCGAGAATGCGGTCTTCGATTCGGCCGGCTTTGAGGACGCCAGGCGGAAGACCCTCTCGTCGATCGAGTCGATAGGCAGGAGGCCTATGGAGAGGGCCCACCTCCTCTGCATCTCGAGTCTGCTCGAGGGACATCCTTACGGCCGGCCCGTCCAGGGCACGGTGGAGTCCGTCTCGACGACGGAGCTGTCCGATCTCAGGGAGCGTTACGGCCGGGTCTACACGGGTCCCAACATCCTCTTCTCCGTGGCCGGGGACGTCGATCCGGCATGGGCGGCCGACGAGATCGAGAAGCGCATGTCGGACCTCCCGTACGGTGACCCGGCGAGTCCGGCCGCCCCGCCCGTCGACTGGCCGGACGATAAGACACGCATAGTCAGGAAGGCGGACGTTCGCACGGGCTATCAGGTGATGTGTTTCCCCGCACCTTCGATCTTGGACGAGGACAGCATCACCATGGACGTTCTCCTCATGGTGCTGAGCGGCGGGAGGAGCTCCAGGTTCGAGCGCGTCCTGTCGGAGGAACGCCATCTCGTGACGGCGGTCGAGGCGGGTTGGTACACGCTCAGACAGCCGAGCCCCCTGTTCGTGTGGATGGAGCTTCCGCCCGACAACATCGAGGAAGCGGAGCGGACCGTCGCCTCGCTCTTCATGGACCTGGTCGAATCGGAGGTCTCCGTTGAGGAGATCGCCAAGGCCAGGACCTACTGGAAGACGCAGGTCTACTTCATGAACGAGACGGCCGAGGGGCAGGCTTTCTACAACGCGTATTGGACGTTCCTGGGTTGGCCCGAGCTGCCGAAGGAGTACCTCGAGAGCATCGATGACGTGACGCCGGAAGACGTGAGGCGCGCGGCCGCGAAGTACTTCGGCTCCGGCGCTTACTCGGTCGCCGTCCTGCTTCCTCAGTGGGCGCAGGGCTAGCCGGGCAGGGAGAGCCGGGAGGTATTGATGACATCACGCTCGCGACGTTGCTCAGTCCCGTCGCTCCTGGCGGTCCTCTTCCTGTTCGCCATGTTCACAGGTCTTCCCGCCGCCGAGGCGAGCAGGACCCGTCTGAGTAACGACGTCACGGTCATAACCAAACCTTCGTCGTGGAACCGGATCGTGGCCGTGGCCGTGGCCGTGGAGGCTGGTTCCAAGTACGATCCGCAGGGGCTCGGAGGTCTTGCCGACCTCACCAGCCAGCTTCTTCTGCAGGGAACCGAGGACAGGACCGCGATGGAGCTGGCGGAGCTTGCGGACAGGCACGGCATCGCGATGGACAGCTACACGATCCACGACTTCTCGGGTTTCCACGTCGCCTGCATCGACGAACACCTGGACACCGCGCTCGAGATAACGGCCGAGATGCTGACCCGGCCTGCGCTCGACGAGGGGAGATTTCTCAGAGTCCAGGAGGAGATCCTCGACGGCATAGAGAGCAAGAACGAAGACGCGGACGCCCGCAACTCCCTGCAGCTCTTCGAGGCGATGTTCGGGGATCACCCGTACGCTCGGCCTATCCAGGGAACCATCAAGAGCGTGAAGAAGATCACTCCCGGCCACGTCAGGAAGTTCTACGGCTCACGCTATGCGGCCGAGAACACGGTCATCACGATCGTGGGCAACTTCGACGAGGACCGCGCTCTCGAGTCCCTCGAGCGCCTGCTTTCGAGCTATCCCGAGCGGGGAGGCGGTCAGCTCGAGCTACCCGAGCCGCGGCGCCGCTCCTCGGAGGTGTCGGAGATCTACATGGACGTATCCGAGCCGCGGATCTCGTTCGGGTACCTCGGGCCCACGGCCGACCACAAGGACTACGCGGCCATGAGAGTGGCGGCTTCATTCCTCTGTGGGGGCGAGCGCTCGCTCGCGAGCACGCTGGCCGAGCTCGATGGGCACAAGGAGCCTCTGAGCTGTGAGGCGTATCTGTACACGCTGGCGCAGACGTCCGCCCTGGTGGTCGATTGCGGCGGCTCCGACGTAGAGACCACGATGGCCGCCGTCAATGATGCGGTCGACAGGCTCCGCTCCGAGCCGGTCGACGACCTGGAGCTCGAGGCGGCGCGAAACTCGGTCAGGGGGACGATCGCCGTAAGGGGTCAGACCAATCTGGCGAGGGCGTTGCGGCTAGCGACCGACTACCTGACTACCGGCCGAGTGGATGCCATGGGCACCTTTCTCGAGCAGGTCGCGCGCGTGTCGCGCGACGACGTTCTGAGGGCGGCCAGGGAGTACCTCGTGAGTCCCGCCGTGGCGATCGTGCGTCCTGGACGCTCCGCCGGGGACGAAGGTCCGATCCGGAGAGGCATTTGAGCGCGGTCCCGCGCCCGGTCCGTCCGGTATCGAAGAGACGGCCGGGCGATTCGGCCCGATGCTCAACCGTGAACCGCCCGCGGAGAACCATGTGATCCTTTCCTCACCGCACAGAGCCGCGCTCGCGGCCATCGTTGTTGCGGCGCTCGCGCTGACGGGGACGCCGGCGAAGCTCCAGGCCTCGCCGGGCGTCTCGGCCATCCGTCACTGGACGGCGCCCGACCATACGCGGGTCGTGGTCGACCTGACGGAGGAAGCCCGTTACTCGACCCGCGTGCTGGCGGAACCCGACCGTATCGTCGTGTTGGTCGTCGGGGGCGTGATCGCCGAAGCCCCGCGTACGACCGACGTCGGAGACGGGCTCGTCGAACGCGTGAGGCTGAACCAGCTCGATAGCGGCGTGCAGGTCGTCGTCGATCTGGAGAAGGCCGCCCCTCACAACGTGTTTCCTCTGAAGCCTTATCTGACCAAGCCTGATCGCATAGTGATCGACGTTCTGAGGTCTAAGGCTCCCACGCCGACTCCGGTCTCCCGGACCATCGACAACGGGCCGCCCAAGGTAGTGGTGATAGACCCCGGGCACGGAGGCGAGGACCCGGGCACGCTCGGGAACGGAGAGCTTACCGAGAAAGATGTGGTCCTCGACATCGCAAGGAAGCTCGAGAAGGGGCTCGCGTCGCGCGGGGGCTACGAGGTGTACTTGACGCGCAAGGGTGACTACTTCGTCCCGCTCGCGAAACGCAAGCTCCTGGCCCACGAGGCCGAGGGTGACATCTTCATCTCGATCCACGCCAACAGCGCCCCGAACAGAAACGCGGCCGGCTCGGAAGTGTTCTTCGTGTCGCCCAGGGGGGCCAGCGATCAGGCGGCGAGGGAGCTGGCCGACAGGGAGAACGCGTGCGATCTCGTGGGCGGCGTGTCGCCGGACGCGGACTCCGACATCCTGTCGGTTCTGGTCGACCTCAAGATGACCGACAGCGTCGAGAAGAGCAGCGACCTGGCGAGCTTCGTGATGCGGCATCTGCGAACCACGGGAACCTCCGTCTGCGTCGTGAAGCAGGCGGGCTTCGTGGTGCTCAAGCAGCTCGCCATGCCGTCCGTCCTCGTCGAGGTGGGTTTTCTGACCAACAGGGATGACGTTCGGCGACTCAAGAGCGCCGATTACAGGTCGCGGTACGCGTCATCGCTGGCGGATGCGATCGATGACTATTTCGACCGCTACGCGCCGGCGGAAGGTGTAGTGGAGGGAGAACACCGGGTGGCGCCGGGTGAGACGCTGTGGAGCATCGCCAGGCGCTACGGCCTGACTGTCGGCGAGCTTCGGGAGTTGAACGGGCTCGCTGAAGATGCGACCATTCAGGTGGATCAGGTTCTCTCAGTGTCGTCTTCATAGGAATGCTTCACCGGGGCGCCCTGAAGTCCGCCGGAGACGGTTGTGCTATCCAAGAACAGTGTCACGAACAATCTGAATCTCAAGATAGCGGCCATCGTCGTCGCCGTCTTCCTGTGGATGTTCGCCAAGGGCGAGCAGACCTCGGACCGTATGCTCTCGATCCCGCTCCGGCTCCGTAACGTTCCGGAGGGAGTGACGACAGTGCGGAGGCCTCCCGAGACGGTCGATGTCGTCTTCTCGGGCGATACGAGCCAGCTCGTACGGCTGAGATTGTGGGGAGAGCCCTACGCGATCATAGACATGTCGGAGGCGGCGGCGGGCCGTGAGCTCAGAGTCAGCCTGTCCCCGGCAAACGTGGTCGTGCCGCGCGACTCAGAGGTGCAGGTGCAGGAGGTCCGGGATCCCAAGGTGCTCGACATCGACATCGACGAGCTCGTGGAACGTCGCGTGCCCGTCGACCCCGTGACCGAGGGCGAGCTGCCGGACGGCTATTACATGCTGGCGGACGCACGGAGCATCCCGGACAGCGCGACCGTATACGGCCCGCGTTCGGTCGTGGAGAACCTGGAGCGGGCCAGGACGGCGCCGCTCTCCGTGTCCGGGCGGAGGAGCAGGGTGGAATCGACACGCCGCATCGAGTTTGACAACAGCTGGAATCTGCATGCGGTGCCCCGGGAGGTGCGAGTGCTCGTGGAGGTTGAGGGAACCGCCGTGGCTCGTCTGACGGACGTTGCGATAGACCTGCGCAGAGAGCCCGGGTTCAGCTCGGTAGAGGTCGAACCGCCCGTGGCGACCGTCGAGCTGTCCGGCCCGGAGCACATCGCCTCGAGGCTGGAGGCGGCGGACGTGCACGTGCTGATCGACGCCCGCGGCCTTCCGCGGGGCGTTCACCAGCTGGTGCCGGAGGTAGACGCCCCGGACAGGACAGAGGTGCTGGGCACCACGCCCGAGCGCTTCACCGTCACGCTGGAATAGGAATGCTGATCCTCGGAATCGAGACATCGTGCGACGAGACCGCTGCGGCCGTGCTCGAAGACGGCCGCAGAATTCTCTCGAATGTCGTGGCCTCCCAGGCAGTCCACGCGGAGTACGGCGGAGTGGTGCCCGAGTACGCGTCTCGGGAGCACATAGCTTCCATCGTCCCGATAGCGGAACGCGCGCTCTCGGAGGCCGGCCTCCGCTACGGGGACATCGGGGCGGTCGCCGTGACCAACCGGCCGGGCCTCGTCGGGTGCCTGCTGGTCGGAGTCTCGTTCGCCAAGGCGCTGGCATATTCGCTCGAGGTTCCCATCGTAGGCGTCGATCACATCGAGGGTCACATATTCTCGGTCAGGCTCGCCGAGCCCGCGACACCGCTTCCGGCCGTCTGCCTGGTGGTCTCCGGAGGCCACACCGAGATAGTCGAGATCAGGGAGTGGGGGAAGTACGAGACACTCGGCCGCACGCGCGACGACGCGGGCGGAGAGGCGTTCGACAAGGTGGGGAAGCTCCTGGGGCTCTCTTACCCCGCGGGTCCGGTGATCGAGAAGCTCGCCCGGGGAGGCGACGCGACGGCCTATGATTTCCCCCGCGCGATGATGGAGCGCGGCAACCTGGACTTCAGCTTCTCCGGACTCAAGACGGCAGTGCGATACAAGATAGAGGATCTGGGCGGCGCTCCCGAGGGCGAAGAGCTGCGCGACTTCCTTGCCAGCTTCCAGGAGTCCATCGTCGACGCGCTGGTGACGAAGACGATGTGGGCGGCCGAGGAGCGCGCCGTGCCGACCGTCTGCATCGGGGGCGGCGTGGCCGCCAACACCGTGCTTCGCGATCGCCTGACGGAGGAATCGGCGAGCAGGGCCCTGAACGTCGTGGTTCCGCCGAGATCCCTCTGCACCGATAACGGGGCGGTGATCGCGGCGGTGGGGCACTCCCTTCTCGAGAGAGGCGTCCGCGACGACTACTCGCTCTCGGTCAGCGCTTCCAGAGAGGCGGCCAGGGCGGGCCGCTACGCTAGCTGACCTCAAGAACCGACACTATTTGCCGCGGCAGGTCCGGACGCGATGTACGGATCGCGAGGAGATATGAGATGAGCCCGCTCTATCTCGATGTCGCAGTTCCGCTTCCCGTATACGGCACCTACACATACTCGGTCCCGGGCGATCTCGAGGTGCGAGCAGAGGTGGGGACGCGCGTCCTGGTTCCCTTCGGACGAAGGAAGCTCACCGGCTTCGTCGTGGGGCATGCGGGCACGACCGAAGTAGAGGGTGTGAAGGACATCATCGACGTCCTCGACGTCGGGCCGGTTCTCGACCGCCGGATGCTCGACCTTACGAAGTGGGTGGCCGATTACTACCTGGCCCCGTGGGGCGAGGTCCTGAAGTCGGCGTTGCCGCCCGGCATCAACATGGAGAGCAGGCGCTGCGTGCGATTGACCGGAGGGGGGCGGACCGCACTGAACGAGGGCGCGCCCGGTCTGACCGGGCGGCAGCGGGCGCTCCTGGAGGAGCTCGCTGACCGCGACAGCGCGACCGTCGCCACCGCGCTGCGAGCGGCGGGCGTCCCGCGCGGCAGCCACTCGGAGTTGGACTCCATGGTCAGGAAGGGCTACGTGGAGCTCTTCGAGGAGCTGCGGCCTCCGAGGACCTCGGGCGGGCGCGAGAGCGTCGTGCGCCTCACGATAGAGCCGGGGGAGGCCGCGTCGCTGGTGGAGGAACTGGGTTCGCGCGCCCCCAGGCAGGCTCAGGTCGTGTCCCTGGTTCTGGCGGCCGGAGGCGAGGCGCCCGTGGCGGAGATCGCGAGACAGGGCCTCAGTTCCTCCGTGGTCAGGCGCCTGTGCGAGCGCGGAGTCGCCGAGAAGGCGACCGTGGAGAAGGCGCGGCTCTCTACCGGACTGGAAGGCTGGGGGCTCCGGGAAGAGGGCCCACTCACCGCCGAGCAGAAGACGGCCCTCGACCGCATAAGAGAGAGGGTCGACGGAAAGGAGTTCGGCGTCGTGCTGCTGCACGGTGTCACGGGCAGCGGCAAGACGCGGGTCTACAGCGAGGCGGTAGCGGCCGCGCGCGAGACCGGCCGGGGCGCGATCATACTCGTTCCCGAGATCGCACTCACTCCTCAGATGGTCGTGCGCATGCGAATGGACTTCGGCGACGAGGTCGCCGTCATCCACAGCGGGCTGTCGCTGACGGAGCGCTACGATACGTGGCGCGCCGTCAAGGCGGGGACCTTCCGCATAGTTGTCGGCCCGCGGTCGGCCGTCTTCGCTCCGGTGAGGGACCTCGGCGTCATCGTCGTCGACGAGGAACACGAGAGCACGTACAAGCAGAGCGAGTCGCCACGCTACCACGCCCGCGACGTAGCGATCATGCGGGCCAGGAACGAGGCGGCGGTCGTCGTGCTGGGATCGGCGACGCCGAGTCTCGAGAGCTACCTGAACGCCCGCGACGGCAAGTACGACCTCGTGGAACTGCCGGAGCGCATCGACTCTGGGCCGCTGCCGGATGTCGAGATCGTCGACATGCGCGACGAGGGCGCGGTCGATCCCGAGGGCGCGTTCTCGCAGAGGCTGATCGATTCGGTCAGCGAGACGCTCGAGGCCGAGAAGCAGGTGATCCTGTTTCTGAACCGCCGGGGATTCGCGTCGTTCATACAGTGCACGAAATGCGGCCACTCGGAGCGCTGTCCCGACTGCAACGTGTCGCTTACCTACCACGCCTCCGACAGAACCATGCGCTGCCACTACTGCGGCACGACGCGGCCGGCCCCGTCGAAGTGCCCCGAGTGCGCCTCGATCGATCTGCGGTTCGGGGCGCCGGGCACGCAGAGGGTCGAGAAGGCCGTGCGCGCGATCTTCCCGGACGCCGTGGTCGAGCGCATGGACGTCGACACGACGTCCCGCCACGGCTCGCACTGGAGGATCCTCAAGGACTTCGCGGAGGGGCGGACCGACGTGCTTCTGGGCACCCAGATGATCGCAAAGGGGCTCGACTTCCCCGGAGTGGGCCTCGTCGGAGTGATCTCCGCCGACGTCGGACTCAACCTGCCGGACTTCCGGTCGGCAGAGCGGACGTTCCAGCTGCTGACGCAGGTCGCGGGAAGGACCGGACGGGGAGGAGAGCGCGGTCGCGTGGTCGTTCAGACGTACCTGCCGGAGCACTACACCGTGGCGCTCGCGAAGGCCCAGGAGTTCCTGCCGTTCTTCGATCGGGAGGTCGAGGAGCGCGAGAGCGTGGGGATCGGTTACCCGCCGTTTACGAGGCTCGTTTCCATCGTGGCGAAAGGCCGCGACGAGAGCCACGTCATCGTAGCGGCTTCGCGGCTCGCTTCGTTCCTCGACGACGGGGCGGCCAAGATGGAGCCCGGCCCGGAGGTCCTCGGTCCCGCGCCCGCGCCGCTCGAGCGGATCAGGGGGGTCTACCGGTGGCAGGTGATCGTGCGCGGGAAGGGCGGCGGCGCGAGAGCGCTCGTCGCGGCCGCGCTGTCGCAGACGCGGGGGCTCAAGCTACCCGCCGGCGTCTCGTTCACCGTCGACGTCGATCCTCTCGATCTTCTGTGAGAAGGTGACCTTACGAGGGGTCTGAGCGATAACTCAGTACGCATGCGGGGGTGATACATGGGTGACAGGGCATTTCACACCGCCGGGAGCGCTTCCCTGCGAAGGACGCGCGGGTCGGTGCCCAGGATCGAGGGTTTCGACCTCGGGCCGGGCGACGTGCTCATCGACAAGTACGAGGTCGTGGGAAGACTGGGGCAGGGATGGGAGGGAGAGGTCTACCTCGTGAGCGAGATCGGCACGGGCATCGAGCGCGCCGCGAAGTTCTTCTTTCCTCACAGGAACCCCAGGAACAGAACGCTTCGCTACTATGCGAAGAAGCTCCACAGGCTCAGGCACTGCCCGATACTGATCCAGTACCACACCCAGGAGACGATCGACTACGAAGGGATTCCCGTGACGTTCGTCGTGTCGGAGTACGTTGAGGGCGAGCCGCTGTCCGAGTTCCTGAAGAGGCAGCCGGGGAAGAGGCTCGATCCCTTCCAGGCGTTTCATCTCCTTCACGCGCTCGCCGCCGGGATGGAGAGCATCCACAACCTGCGCGAGTACCACGGAGACCTGCACACCGACAACATAATCGTCCGCCGCGCCGGACTGGGCTTCGACGTGAAGCTCCTCGACCTGTACAGGTGGAAGGCTCCCAGGCGGGTCAACATCCAGGACGACGTCTGCGATCTGGTCAGGGTCTTCTACGAGGCGGTCGGCGGAAGGGAGAGGTACGCCAGACAGCCGCAGGAGGTCAAGGGGATCTGCTGCGGCCTCAGGCGCTCGCTCATACTCAAGAAGTTCAACACGGCAGGGCAGCTCAGACAGAAGCTCGAGACCATGCAGTGGGAGTCGCGGTGAGGTCAATCTCAGACGGTTGACGCCTGTGGCTGCGCTGCTCCCGCCGGGTAACGGTAGGCGCGGGAGCGGCCCGCGGCCTCGCCCGCCTCCTGCAGCCGCTCTTCGGTCGCGACCCCGTCTCGAGAGGTATGCGGGGGTAGTGGTGCTGTGCCCGCGAGTTGACAGCGTGTCGGATGTGGCGTAGATTAGTAAGTGCCTGTTCCTCCCGGGGGACAGGCACAGTTTTCGCAGCTGACGGTCGTTTGCGCCCGTCCACAGGGGGCGGGGGCGCGGTCGAGCAGGACGAGGCCGCCTGGGGCGGCTCGGAAAGGGAAGAACAGGAAGCGGTATGGCAGCAGTGACTTTCAACAAGGTTCAGAAGAACGCTGAGATCACGGCGATGCTCCAGAAGGCGAACGACCATCTGGGCGTCGTCGGGTACACCGAGCACGGCGTAAGGCACGGCAAATGGGTCGGCAGGACGGCTCAGAAGCTCCTGAAGTCGCTGGGCAAGAACGGCCGCGAGGCCGACCTGGCAGGCATAGCCGGATACATGCACGACATAGGGAACCTGATCAATCGGGAGGACCACGCTCAGTCGGGGGCGATGATCGCCTACGAGCTTCTCACGAAGCACGAGATGCCTATGGACGAGGTCACGGAGATCATGGCGGCGATAGGGAATCACCACGAGGAGCACGCCGATCCCGTGAGCAACGTGTCCGCGGGGCTGATTCTGGCCGACAAGGCGGACGTGCACCGATCGCGTGTCCGTAACCCGTCGATGATCAGGTTCGACATCCACGACCGCGTGAACTACGCGGTGATGAAGTCGGTTCTGGATGTGGTGCCTGAGAAGAAGATAATCCGCCTGGATCTCACCATTAACACCGAGATCTCACAGGTCATGGAGTACTTCGAGATCTTCATGTCCCGCATGATCGTGTCGCGAAGGGCAGCGGAGTTCCTCGAGTGCTCCTACGAGCTCTCCGTCAACGGCAACAGATTGCTTTAGTCGGACGAGCGCTTCACCGGTCGGATCGGACCGAGCCCCGGTCCATCGGGCGCACAGGGCCATCCCGACCTTTCGGACCCCCCGCATATGGGTTGACACTGTCCCGAACGGACGAATATACTCGCTGGACCAGTCGAGGACCGAGCGAGAGTCAAGCTCGCTATGCAGCGAGAAGGAGGAGCACTTGATCTACGTCGCACGAACTGCCGTTCTGGTCGGCCTTCTGGCCGTCGTGATCGTACTCGGAGGCTGCGGAGGGGACCCCGCGCTGACGAGCGGCAAGGTCTATCTGGGGCAGGAGGACTACGTTTCCGCCATCGAGCAGCTCCAGCTTGCCATAAGAAACGACCCCGGCGCCTGGGAGCCCCATCTCTACCTCGGCATGGCGTACGCGGAGACCGAGGAGCTGGAGATGGCGCACGACGAATTCTTCACGGCGCTTGACCTCGCGCAGAGCGAGGCCGACGAGGAGACCGTGGAGAACGAGATCACGCGCTACTGGCTCAAGTACGACAAACAGGGCGAGCAGTACAACGAGGCTGCCCAGTTCACCGACGCGATAGAACAGTTCGAGAAGGCCATCATCATCGACGACCGGAAGCCCGAGGCCTACATCAACCTGGGCTACGCGCTTCACATGACCGGTCAGCACGACAGCGCGGTGGACGTATTCGAGCAGGCCCTTGAGTACGCTCCCGACAACGAGGTTCTTATCGAGAACCTGGTCAATGTCTACGAGACCAAGGCCGGGAACCTCGCTGCCGTAGGGAACTACGAAGAGGCGCTGATGTTCTTCGAGAAGATCGAGCAGGTCGCGCCGGAGACGCCCGATCTCATGTACAACATCGCGCTCATGCACTATCAGCTCAAGAACTACCGCCAGGCCATCAAGTACTACCGCAGGCAGCTCGAGGAGAACGAAGATGACAAGGACGTCCTCTACCGCATATTCCTCTGCCACTGGGCGATCGCCGGTGATCTGAAGGAGTTGGGGCAGGAGGAGGCCGCGAAGGACGAGTACCGCGCCGCCCTCAATCCGCTTCTGCAGCTCGTCGAGCTTGAGGACTCCAACGTCACCTACCACCGCGCACTGATGCGCGTCTACAACGAGCTGGGACAGGAGAAGGAAGCCCTCGTCGAGGTCAGGAAGATCGAACAGCTCCTGGCCGGCGAGCAGGGGGAGTAGCCGTAGGACGGGAGTCCCCCGCGACGTCCGAGCCATCCGATGGAACCGGTCCGCGCGAGATCCTCGCCTCCGCCGACCTCGCGCGGACCGGAGCCGGAGAAACGATCCCGCCGGAACCGCATGCCGGCAATCTCTTCCGGAACAGCGTCCCCCTGGACATGAAGATAATCACCGAAAAGGACATCGACGGCGACCCGCTGGGCGGGAGGACGATCTGCGTCTTCGGGTACGGCAGCCAGGGGGAGGCTCAGGCGCTGAATCTGCGCGACTCCGGCGCCGAGGTCGTCGTCGCCCTGCCGGCGGGCAGCCGTTCCCGGGAGAGAGCCGAGCGGGAGGGCTTCGAGGTCGTGGATCCCGGGGAGGGCGCCCGAAGAGCCGACGTGTGCGCGCTCTTGGTGCCGGACGAGATCATGTCGGACTTCGTGAGGGAGACGGTCTCGCCGAACATCCGGGAGGGAACCGCGCTGGTCTTCGCGCACGGGTTCTCGCTCAGATTCGCGGAGGTCGACCCGCCCGCGTACGCCGACGTCATCGTGGTCGCGCCGATGGGACCCGGGCTGCGGCTGAGAGAGAGGTTCATGGAGGGCAAGGGCCTCCCGGCCTCCTTCTCAGTGGAGCAGGACGCGACCGGCACGGCTCGTGCTACTGCTCTGGGGTATGCGAAGGCGATAGGCTGCGCCCGCGTCGGCCTCTTCGAGACGACGGCCGCGGAAGAGACCGAGGTGGACCTTTTTGCGGAGCAGGCCGTGCTCTGCGGGGGTGTCACGCGGCTCATCGAGGCGGGCTTCGACACCCTCGTGGAAGCCGGATACAGCCCGGAACTCGCCTACATGGAGTGTCTCTACGAGTTGGACCTCACGGTGAGCCTCATCGTGCGGTTCGGGCTTTCCGGCCTTCGCAAACGCATCAGCGGAACCGCATTGTACGGCGACCTCACGCGGGGCGACCGCATCATAGGGAGTGAGACCCGCGAGGCCATGCGAGAGATCCTGCGCGAGATTCAGGATGGAACGTTCGCCCGGCAGATGGTGTCAGATGAGAGGAGCGGAGGCAAGGAGCTGCACGGCGCGCTGTCGCGAGAGCGCGAGAAACTGATCGAGGAAACAGGCAGGAGACTCGCAGCGATCGCGCACCCGGAGGCCGTGCCCGATTCGTCTTGACAGCCAGGGAAGAGTGGACTAGAATCAGCCTCCAGCGAAAGGTAGATGCCTCCAGAGCTTCACGCAGGCAGCCCATCTGAAGCACACCGATCCTTTTCAGTAATCCACTGAGGAAAACCGAGTGTAACTTCGTTCAAGGGTCATACCCGAACGTGTCGGCGACCGACGCGCATGGTGCGTGGAGGAACCGGCTCATCACCTGCCCTTTTTTGGGGGAGTGGAAAGCGCCATGGCAGAGAAGTCAGCGAAATCGACAAGATCCACAACACGCTCGACCGGCACGAGGAAGAAGACTACGTCCTCGGGCAGCCGGCCGGCGCGCGCGTCGTCCAAGGACTCCGATCGGGAATCCAGGACCGCTTCGTCGAACAGGTCCTCTTCACGCACGGCGGTCGAGGAGACGAAGAAGGGAACGGCAGCGACGCGGGCCCAGACGAGGCCGAAGTCGCCGCCCCCATCGAACGGCGACAATCTCAACATCGCCGAATTGAAGGCGAAGACGATCCGCGAGCTGTGCGAGTACGCGGAGTCGCTCGGCATCGAGGGAGTCGGGGGCCTGCGAAAGCAGGATCTCATCTTCAAGATCCTGGAGGGGCAGGCCGGGCGGAACGGGCTCATCTTCAACGAGGGCGTGCTGGAGATCCTCCCCGACGGATACGGGTTCCTGCGTTCGCCCGGCTACAACTACCTGCCCGGACCGGACGACATCTATGTCTCTCCGTCGCAGATCAAGCGATTCGTGCTCCGCAAGGGAGACATCGTCTCGGGCCAGGTGCGTCCGCCCAAGGAGAACGAGCGGTACTTCGCGCTCCTCAGGGTGGAGGCCGTCAACTTCGAGGACCCCGAGCTCGCGAAGCAGAAGATCCTCTTCGAGAACCTGACGCCGCTCCACCCGCAGGAGAGGCTGGACATCGAGAAGGACCCGGACGACATGACCACCCGGGTGATCGACCTTCTGACGCCGGTGGGGAAGGGCCAACGCGGACTCATCGTGTCGCCGCCGAGAGCGGGCAAGACAGTCATTCTCCAGAAGATGGCCAACAGCATCACAGAGAATCACCCTGACGTGGTCCTGATGGTGCTACTCATTGACGAGCGCCCCGAAGAAGTCACCGACATGCAGCGGTCGGTAGACGGGGAAGTCATCAGCTCGACCTTCGACGAGCCCGCGGAGAGGCACGTGCAGGTGGCGGATATGGTGATAGAGAAGGCCAAACGGCTGGTCGAGCACAAGAAGGACGTCGTCATCCTGCTCGACTCGATCACCAGGCTCGCGAGAGCGCACAACACCGTCGTGCCGCATTCGGGCAAGATCCTCACGGGCGGCGTAGACTCCAACGCGCTTCAGCGCCCGAAGCGCTTCTTCGGGGCCGCGAGGAACACCGAGGACGCGGGGAGCCTGACCATCATCGCGACGGCTCTCATCGACACCGGTTCGCGCATGGACGAGGTGATCTTCGAGGAGTTCAAGGGCACGGGCAACATGGAGCTGGTCCTGGACCGGAGGCTGACGGACCGCAGGATCTACCCGTCGATCGACATCCTGAAGTCTGGGACCCGGAAGGAAGAGCTCCTGATATCGGAGGAGAACATCTCCCGTCTCTGGATTCTCAGGAAGTTCCTGAGCGACCAGACTCCCGTGGGGGCGATGGAGTTCCTGCTGGAGAAGCTCAGGCTGACGAAGATGAACCAGGAATTTCTGGATTCGATGAGCAGTATGTAGCTATACTCGTACCTTGGGCGACCCGTGCGAGGGCCTCTTGAAAGGCGCCGCACGGGCGCCTTCAGATGAGAGGCCGGGAGGCGCGCATCCGCGCGCGTTTGCCGCTCCCTGGACCTCGAAAGGCCGCCGCCGGTAGTTGCGGCCGGGAACGCGTTCATCCATGAACTGACGTCACAGAGGGAGCACGAGATGAAGAAGGACATCCACCCCGAATACCAGATCGCCACGGTTAAGTGCGTCTGCGGGAACGAGTTCCACACACGTTCCACCGTTAAGGAGATCAAGGTCGACATCTGCGCGGCCTGCCACCCGTTCTTCACCGGGCAGCAGAAGCTCGTCGACAGCGCCGGCCGTGTCGAGCGCTTCATGAGGAAGTACGGCAAGGAGGTCAAGGGCTCGTCAAGGAAGGGACAGCGGGCGAAGACCGGAGGGGCCGAGGAGCCTGTCCGGTCGGAGGCGAAGCCCGCGGCCCAGGCAAAGCCCGAGGAGAAGCCCGCGGCCCAGGCGAAGCCCGAGGAGAAGCCGGCGGCCCAGGCGAAGCCCGAGGAGAAGCCGGCGGCCCAGGCAAAGCCCGAGGAGAAGCCCGCGACCGAGGCGAAGCCCGAGGAGAAGCCGGCGGCCGAGGCGAAGCCCGAGGAGAAGCCGGCCAAGAAGCAGGCTGGAGAGCCGGGGGCCGGAGCGAAGCCCGAGGGCGAGAGGGCCTCGGAAGACAAGCAGGCGGAGTGAACTG
>WJLY01000105.1 GCA_014728245.1 Candidatus Effluviviaceae Genus IV sp. | reverse complement strand
TCTCGAGCCTGGCCCTGGACGCGATAAGCGTCAGGTTTGGGTGGTTCAACGACGGGGACCCTCCAGAGCCAGCAGGCGGTCGTCATCCCCTCCTGGAGACTTTCCCCTTCACCGAAGGAGCGTCGTGGACGTATGCGTACACCAAGGAGACGGACCGCGGTGTGGAGACGGGCGTCATCACCGAGACCGTCGCGACGGTCTCCACCGGCGGCTCCGGCGACGTCTACCTCGCCCAAGTCAGCGTCACCGGCCGGCCCTTCCTCCGTCATTGTCCGGCGAACGGGGTCCCCGGGGGTGAGTCGGCGTACTGGGTCGTCGCGGACGCATCCCGCGTCTACGTCGTATGCTCTAGCGCCGAGGTCGACGTGCTCGCGGCGGAGCTGGCATCCGGGCGCGAGGCCGGAACGGATGAGGTTCGGGGGACGGTCCCCGAGTTCGTGCTCCCGCTTCGGGAAGGCGGCGTCTGGCAGGCTTTTCCGGGGCGGCCGGTGAGCGGAGAAGATTCGGCATACCAGTGGACCGTGGATTCTAAAGAGGAATTGGACGTGCCGGCGGGGACGTTCAGGGATTGCTACCGGGTGCGACTGTCCACGCTCCCCGACGTGCTCGTCCGTTGGGTGTGCCCTGGGGTGGGGATTGCGGCCACCGAGTATCAGCACCATGGCTCGCTGCACGATTATCGTGCCGAGCTGATCAGCTACGAGATTCCTTCGCGAGAGTAGACGGCGGCCGCGTCGCCGTGCAAGCGTCGGCTTTCAAGCGCGAGGCGGTCCTACCGTCCCGAAGGTAGGACTCGTACATCGGACGGCCCGAACCGCATTGAAGTCGCAGCGACGCCATTCGTCGAGGCCCCTCCCCTGTTGAAACCAGGACTACGACATAAGGCCGCTCGCTAACCCTCCGCGGCAGTGACTCCGTCCGATCCCAGGTCCAAGCGAGAGCTAGCCGTCAGCGTGAAAAATGATACCATATGTCCCGGTTTCTGGGAGGCTACTGGAGCAAACGGGCTTGAGGGCTCCAGAACAGGACGCGCCGGTCGGACCAGATTCTACCGTCCCGGTGGTGCGGCTCCGACCTCAGAGGGGCCTGGGAAGCGTCCGGTCAGCGGGAGGACCGGCCGTCAAGGGTGAGGAAGCGGGAGGCATGGATGGTAGGGTCGTTATCGAGGAACCTTCTGGTAGCTCTGGGTGTCGCGATTCTTGGTGGCAGCGGAGCCTTTGTGATCTCCTCGTTTCGGGAGGGTGAGCGTCGCGCCGCCACCGTCGGGCTGGGCGGCTGCGTCGTCGGGGGAATGCTGATCGTCGCGGGCTGGTGGCTGCCCGTCGAGTTAAGAGGCCTCCTACTGGGCCTCGTCGGGTTGGGCGCCGTCGCAGCCGTCGTCCTCTTCCTCTGGCCTGCGCGGCCCGTGGAGGGCGCCGCTGACCTCCCGCGCTCTCGCGTCGACGAGCGTGACATTATGTTCGCGCGGGCGAGGCTCGATCCGGGCACGCCGGCCTACGAGGTGTACTACGCATCCCACCCGGCTGAGAGGCGGGCCGACGACAGAATCCGCCAGTTACCCGGTCTGCTCTCTCCGGACGCAGCGCACGCCAACTTATTCGCCTTCGCCGCGGCCGACGGGAGCTTTGCCCTGACCGAGGCGCTCCACACCGAGGTCGACGGTCCCGTCGATCCAGCATCGGTGGGCCTCTCTGCCGCGGACGCCAGCGTCTTCGTGAAGGGCCTGTGCAAATTCTACGGCGCGCGGGAGGTGGGGATCACGGAACTCCGTTCGTACCATCTCTACAGCCACGTCGGCCGCGGGTCCGGGGAGTACGGCGCGCGAGTGACGTTAGATCATCCGTACGCCGTTGCCTTCACGGTGGAGATGGACTACGATACGATGAGGCGGGCCCCGCGAGCCCCGGTGGTCATGGAGTCCGCGCATCAGTACGTCGAGGCGGCCCGGGTCGCGGTACAGCTGGGCTACGTGTTGCGCTCGCTCGGATACCGGGCCCGCGCTCACATCGACGGCGACTACCGGGTCGTCGCGCCGTTGGTGGCGCGGGATGCCGGCCTGGGGCAGATCGGTCGGATGGGCCTGCTGATGACCGCCACCCTCGGGCCGCGGGTCCGCCTGGCCGTGGTTACCACAGATTTGCCGCTGGTGCCAGATGTCCCTGACTACGACGCGTCGATGATCGACTTCTGCCGGCGCTGTCGGAAGTGTGCCCACGCGTGCCCGGCCAACGCCATCCCCACGGGAAATCGCCGCGAGATCGACGGGGCGCTCCGCTGGCGCATCGATTCCGAGGCGTGTTTCCGCTTCTGGAATGCGGTTGGCACCGACTGTGGAATCTGCATGTCGGTGTGCCCGTACTCGCATCCAGACACGTGGGCCCACGGCTTCGTTCGCGGGGCGATCCGCCGCTCCGGCGCTGCGCGCCAGGTGGCCCTATGGATCGACGATGTCCTCTATGGACGCAAACTGCCACCGAGGCCAGCCGTGGACTGGCTTCCTCGGGACGTCTGATTCGACAAGACAGCGCTCAGGGGCTGCAGGAGGACGTCGGGAAGCATAGAGAGGAGACCCTCTGGAAATCTGGATCTTCGAAGATCGTGCCGACGTGGCCGGTCAGACCGATGAATCGCGGCGGCGAGCGGCGAAGCGCTTCAGGACCTGCGCAGCCGCGCCGCTGGCCTGGGCGACGGTCTCGGGGATGTCCATGGGGCCGGTGGCCGCGCCCGCCACGAAGACGCCGGGACGGGGTGTCTCCACCGGGTGGCCGATCGCGTCGCGGGAAAGGAGCCAGCCGTGTTCGTCGGTGGGGAGCCCGAGCATCCGGGTCAACCGGGCGGTTTCGGAATGGGGTTGGAGGGCCGGGGCCACGACGACCAGGTCGGCAGAGATCTCTATCTGACGGTTGCTGAGGGTATCGGCGCCCCAGACGACGACCTGGTCTCCCCGGCGGAAGAGGCGGGAGACCTTGCCACGGAGGTAGATAACGTGCTCGTCCTCCATGGCGCGCTGGGTGAACTCGTCATATCCCTTGCCGGCGGCGCGGATGTCGATGTAGAAGACGTAGGCCTGTCCCTCGTGCACCCGGTGGCGGTAGAGGGTGGCCTGCTTGGCGGTATACATACAGCAGATCTTGGAACAGTAGGGGAGGTGTCCATGGGGATCCCGGGAGCCCGCGCACTGGATGAAGACGACCTCGCGGGGGACCTTGCCATCAGAGGGGCGCCGAACCTGGCCCGCGGTGGGGCCGGAGGAGGAGAGGAGACGCTCGAAGGCGAGGGCATCGATGACGTCCGGGACGCGGCCGCCGCCGTACTCGGGCATGTGCTCGAGGCCGTAGAGGTCGTAGCCGGGGGCGAGGATGATGGCGGCGCAGCGTTCCTCAATGATCGTGTCCTGCTGCTCGAAATCGACGGCGCCGACGGGACAGAGCTTGGCGCACGCCCCGCAGCGGTCCCTGAGGAAGTGGATGCAGTGGTCGGGATCGATGACGGGTTTGTTGGGCACGGCTTGAGGGGAGAGGGTGTAGATGGCCTTCCGCTCTCCCATCTCGCGCTCGAACTCGGACGGGACGCGGCCCGGGCACTTCTCCTGGCAGAGGCCACACCCGGTGCAGAGATCCCAGTCGACGTAGGCCGCGTGACGGCGAACACGGACGTGGAAGTCGCCCAGCTCTCCCTCGACGGCCTCCACCTCGGCGTGGGTCAACAACTCGATCCGCTCGTGGTGGCCGACCTCGACGGTTCGAGGCGTGAGAATGCATTGGGCGCAGTCGAGGGTGGGGAAGGTCTCGGAGAGCTGGGCCATGCG
>WJLY01000104.1 GCA_014728245.1 Candidatus Effluviviaceae Genus IV sp. | reverse complement strand
CGAGGGCTCTGGTCCACTCGTCCCTCGCCTCATCCGGTCTTCCGGCGCGGTCGAGCACCATCCCCAGTCGCCAGCGTGCCTCGGCCTCGGTGGCGCTCCCCGATACTGGCCCTTCCCGGATGTTCCGCCGGAAGCCCGCCTCCGCCGCCTCCAGGCCGTCGCCGGCCAGCAGGTGCGCCTTGGCCAGCGCGTAGACGGCCTCGAGGTTGTCGGGCTCGAGTTCCAGAATGCGCCTGCCGACGAGGATCGTATCCTCGTACCGTTCCTGCTCCATGTAGAACATGCCGAGGACGGCCCATCCTTCAGCCGAGGTCGTGTCGAGATGGGCCGCGGCCCGGTACTCCCGTTCCGCGGTCTCGACGTCCTCGTCGACCCGCGCCGCGATCCCACGCGCGACATGACCGTAGAACGGGTCGAGCGCCTCGATCACCCGCATCGTCTCCTCCGCCTTCTCCTCGCCGCCCCCGACGATTCCGGGCGCCATCAGGTAGTACTGGAGCACCGCGAAGTGCGCCTCGGCGTTCTCGGGATCGTACTCGATGGCCTTCTCGCATGCCTGCTTGTACTTCCCCGCGTAGAAGAGGGCGCTCATCCCGCCCCGGGCCGCCTTGAGTCCGTACCCGTAGGCGAGCGTCAGGTGGAACTCCGGGTTCCTCCTGTCCCTCTTGACCGCCCGTCTCGCCTCACGGATCGCGGTCTCGTAGTCCTCTCGTCCGAGCGCCACCCTCGCGAGCCCGTTCTCGACCCTACCGTCGTCGACCAACGCGTCGGCTTCTTCGAGAAGGCGCTCCGCCAGTTCAAGGTCGTCGCTCTCCATTGCCCGTTCCGCCCTCGCCAGAAGTGAGTCCCCCGTAGCCGGCGAGTCCGCGAGGGACGCTCCCGGAAAGCAGAGCAGAAGAGCGAACGCGGCGACGAGACAGGAGCCGGGACGATGCGCCCGCATACGACCGTCGTCTCGCGTCCTCATCGGTCCTCCCCCGCGCCCTCGCGCGCGTTCACTCCGGTACGAAGTCCGGGCCCGGCGCGGTCATCTCCACCTCGCCGCGGGTTGCAAGATAGGCGGCGACCGCGATGAGACCGCCACCGACGATCCCGCCCGTGGTCAGCCGTTCTCCGAGGAGGACGGCGGCGAGCGCCACGGCGTACAGGATCTCGACCAGCAGGATGACGGACGACACCGTCGCCGAGATGTACCGGAGACCGGACGTCCAGAGCATGAACGGGATGACCGTACAGAAGACGGCGGTGTAGAGAATCGCCCACCACGACGCGTCGCCCGCGGGAAAGGCATGCGGTGCGAAGAGGAGCGCCGCAGGAAGAGCCGTCGCCGTCGTCAGGAGAACCTGCGCCGCCGTCAGAGCCCGGATGTCGACCTCGGTCCCGTGCACGATCTTCTTGTCGAGCAGGATGAAGAACGTCCACGCGACCGCCCCCGCCAGGACGATCAAGTCGCCGACAAACTGGGTGCGTGACGCGATCTCGAGACGTCCGCCGGTCGTCACCAGGAAGACGCCCGCCATCCCGGCGACGACAGCGACGACCTTGAGCGCTCCGAAGCGCTCCCGGAACATGAACCGCGAGCCGATCGCAACGAAGATCGTGCTGACGTTGACGAAGAGGGCCGCCTTGCCGGCGGTCGTCATCGTCTGTCCCTTGAACTGGAGAATGAACCCGAGGCCGTTGAACACGCCGAACAGGATGACGATCGGCCGCCTCAGAAGCGCCCCCACGACCCGCAGTCTCCCGGTCGCCGCCGCATAGGACACGGCGATGACCGTCGCGACGGCGAACCTCAGAAACGCGAACCAGTACGGGTCGATCGTCTCCAGGCCGACCTTGATCACGACAAACGAGGAGCCCCAGAGAAGCCCGGCGAGAAGCGTCGCAGCGATCGCTTGTTTCCGGCTCTTCACGCGTCCTCCCGGCGGCCCGACGGAGAGGGCGTGCTAGAGAAGCACGATGGCCGTGGCCACACCCAGGATGATGAGACTGGGCACGATCAGCATTCGGTACGACCGCCCGAAGTCGGCCTTGAAGTACTCGCGCGTCAGCACGTGACAGAGGTGGACGGGCGAGAGAAGACACCCGACGAACCCGAACGCGAAGGCGAACATGACGAGCTCCATGTCGATCGCATCGCCTCCCATGAGCGGAACGAGAAGCGGGAACGCGACGCCGATGAACGCCATCGTCACGCCGGTGATGAGCCCGATGAGCATCGGGACCGCGGCGATGACGAGGAGTTCGGGCATGTGCATCTCCATGAAGAACGGCGGGACGGCGTCCACGATCTCCGCCACCTCGAGGATGTGCTTGTAGGCCGCGACGCCGAGGACGAGCGAGACGATCTGGAACTCGGTCGCCCTCCGGTAGGCCGCGCCGAGATCCCGCCACGTCATCTTCCCGATGAACCCCAGCAAGAGCGTGGCGGCGACCGCCACGAAGATGAGCTCGACGTCCAGAACGAGAACGCCGACGATGACGAGAGCGAACGGCCAGACGCCGGACAGGACGTCGGTGCGTGCACCGTGCCCCCGGCCGCTCGTGACGTTGCGTCCGGCCGGGACGTTCTTCAGGACGAGCAGGACGCCGCCGGCGATGGCCGCGAGCGTCAGGGGGTAGTTGACCAGGAAAATGTCTGCGATCGTGCGGTCGACGAGCGTCGCAGTGAAGACGATGGCCGGGTAGAGAGGCCAGATGTACTCCCAGACGTGGCGGAACCAGTAGCTGATGAAGAAACGCTGCTCGGCCGTCGCCTCCTCCCGGTCGAGGGCGGTCTTGACCATGGGGGCCGTCAGCATCGCGCCGCCGGGCATCGGCAGCAGGCCGCCGAACGCCGGGATGACCGCGACAACGACGCGGTTGTCGCTGATCAGTCGCCTGAGTCCCGAGACGAACCGGTCGAGGTACCCGAGCCGTCCGGCCAGGGCGCCCAGGGCGATGATCGTGACGATCCTCCCCAGGAGCCGGAGCGTCTCGAGCTTGACGAACGAGCGGCCCAGCTCGGCGACGGTCGGACCGACGTTCATGCCCGTCACGAACGCCATGAGCGCCGCGCCGGCCAGCATCGTGACTCCCAGGTCGACGCGGAGCCTCACCATCACGACGATGAGGACGATCGACGACCCGAGAGCGATGATCTCGCGTTCCATCACGCCTCCGCCGATCGGCATGCTGCGGCTTCGGGCGACACGGCCCCAGAGAGCGGGACGCGGCGAGTGCGCCTCCCCGCGTCCCGTGAGTCTGTGGAGCTGCGCCCGTGAGCCCGGGGAAGCTATTCGAGGTCCGAGAGCACGAGGTTCGAACGGACCATGTCGTCACGCCACTTGTAGAAACTCTCGGTGTACGTCAGAAGCGAGACGTACTGCGCGAGGTTCTTGATGTTCTTCGCCTTGATGTGCTTCCTGACGGGAGCGTCTTCCGGCAGGGACTCGAGCCAGTCGCGGTAGAACTGCTCCTTCTCACCGAAGTACGAGACCAGCTCCTCGTCCGAGGGCTCCTCGTACGCCTCTTCGTGCACGACCGCCTCGAGCGGGAGCGACGGCGCGAGCGGGGGCCGTTCCTCGGGGTATCCCGTGATCAGCATCGCCACGGGCAGCACCTGCTTCGGCAGTTTGAAGAAGTCGAGCGTCGTGTAGGGCTGCCAGACGATCTCCTGGATATACTG
>WJLY01000011.1 GCA_014728245.1 Candidatus Effluviviaceae Genus IV sp. | reverse complement strand
GTCACATCCTGCCGACGTTGCGCCACGCCACGAAGAGCGCGGCGTCCACCTCTAGTCCGACGTCCACCTCCAGCGCGAAGTCCACCTCGCGCGCGACGCGCGACCGAGGCCGGCGAGATACCATCCGCCGCGCCGGCATCGCTCGCCCCTACTTCAGGAGGACCATGCTCCTCGACGTCTCGCCGTCCGGCGTGCGCAGCTGATACCAGTACGCTCCGGAGGCCGCCATGCCGCCGCCGTTCGTCCGGCCGTCCCACGTGATCGTGTGCCGGCCGGCCGGAAGCTCGCCCTCGTGGAGCGTCGCGACCTCGCGACCCGCCACGTTGTAGACAACGACCTCTACCTCCTGGCGCATGGGAAGCTCGAAGGCGATTCTCGTCACCGGATTGAACGGATTCGGCACGTTCTGGTAGAGCGTGACCCCGCCGAGCTTGCCCTCCGGAACGTCGACCGTGCTGATGTCGTAGAGCGAGACGTCGTCGATCCACGCGGCGCCCTGCTCGAGAACCACCTCGTCCTGTACGAACAGGAGATACGCCGCCACCGAGTCCGTGCTCGCCGGAGCCGTCCCGAACAGCGTGTGGCTTGTCCAGGTGCCGAGCGGCGCCGTCTCGTCCAGTATCACTTGCTCGGTCGAGCCTACCGTCGTCCCCGACGCGTCCTTGAAGATCAGGTTCGCCACCACGACGTTGGAGTTGCCGGGCTGGATGGGCGTCTCCCGGCACGTCGTCATGACGTTGACATCGAACTTCCATATGCTGCCGTCAGTCGCCGCGAACTGCTGAAAGATGCCGGAGTCGTCTCCGGGGCTGAACGTGCCGTAGAGCTTGCAGCTCCCCGGCGACGTCAGGTGTCCCCAGTTGCGCCCCTCGTAGTAGGCGTTGCCGAAAGCGGTCCAACCCGACAGGTCGTTGTCGAAGCTCGGGTTCACGAACACGTTCGGCTCGCTCGCCGGCGTGTTCTCAACGAAGGAGCAGTCGTCGACGAAGACCGACCCCTCGTCGCACGCGGGCTGCAGGAACAGCAGCATCGCCTGAACGCTCGCCGCTCCGTCAGGAACAGGGGCGGTTACCGTGAACGGAATCCACTGGTCGAGAGGTGTGCTCCAGTCGCCGAGGATGATCTCGTTGGCCGACATCTCACTGCCGATCGAGTCGAAGAACACGATCTTCGCGATCAGTCGATTGCCGAGGCAGGCATCGGAGCCGGGGATCGTGTCGGCGCTAGACACGTAGGAGTAGCCACTGAACTCGTACTCCGCGCCCGGAGTCGGGGTGAACGCCTGGAAGGCTCCACCGACGTCGAACTGAGGGAAGTCCGGGCAGTTCGTGAACTCGCCGTAGATCTTGGCCGCCGCCGTGCCGGTGCGGTAGATGTCGTCGTCGGCCGGTGTCGAGATGTTCGGGCCTTCGCCGAACGTCGACCAGCCGTTGTAGCTCCCGCCGCCGTCCTCGAACCCGGGGTTAGCGAGCAGGTTGGCCGCAGCCGGCGCCTGCGCACCCAGCACGAGACCGGCCGCCAGCAGGATGGTGAAAAGGACTGTTCCGCGCGAGCGCTGCATGTGTGCCTCCTTGCCTCTTGACCTGATCTGCCTCGTCCGTCTCATCCGTCACGCTCCCCGACCGCCCTCGCGGCCTTCTGCTACCTGACCGGCCAACATGTTACCTAGTGACGGAGGGAGCTTTTTCCGCTAGCATCGGGACTTCTTCGATAGCACTTGACATCACGCCTACGTATTATACACTATGTTCGGGAACCGAACAAAGCCTTTTTTCCGACCCTGGAGCGACTTTGTCGAGCGCGCATGAGAGCAGGGAGACTCCACTTCTCAAGGTCGAAGGCCTCTCAAAGACCTTCCTCTCGGGTGGCCTCTTCGCCAGGCCCCAGACCGTGGTGGCGCTCCGGGACGTCTCGTTCACCGTCGACCGCGGCGAGGCTGTGGCGCTCGTGGGCGAGTCCGGAAGCGGCAAGAGCACCGTCGCCCGCATTCTCCTCAGGCTCGAGCGCCCGGACGAGGGGCGCATTCTGCTCGACGCCGAGGACATCCTCGCGACCGAACCCCTTCGCGCCTCCCTCCCCTATCGAGGCAGGGTCCAGATGGTCTTCCAGGACCCGTTCGGCTCCCTGAACCGAACGCACGACGTCAACCACCATCTCGCGCGGCCTCTCCTCCGCCACAAGCGGGCCACCTCGAAGGACGTCCGGGAGAAGGCGATCGACCTTCTTCACGTGGTCGGGCTCGAGCCCGCCGAGGAGTTCATCTGGCGCCGCCCGTACGAGCTCTCCGGCGGGCAGCGCCAGCGCGTGGCGATCGCGAGAGCGCTGGCCGTCGATCCTGACCTTCTGATCGCGGACGAGCCGACCTCGATGCTCGACGTCTCGATACGCATGAACATCCTGACGCTCCTCGCCAGGCTCAAGGAGGAGCGGCGGCTCGCGATGCTGCTCATAACGCACGATCTGGCCTCGGCGCGCTACCTGGCGGACAGGGTGCTCGTGCTCTTCCGCGGGAGGATCGTCGAGGCGGGGCCGGCCGACGAGATCGTGGCCTCCCCCGCTCATCCCTACACGCAGGCGTTGCTCGAGTCGATCGCGGACGTCGGGAAGCTGGGCGCCGAGTCCCGCGACGTCGAGCCGGACCCGGACGAGCTCTCCTCCGACGGCTGCCCGTTCGCGCCACGGTGCCCCGAAGCGATGGACGTCTGCTGGAAGGTGGACCCGTCATACAGGACCGTCGACTCTCGGAGGGTCAGGTGCCACCTCTATCCTGAGGACGGCGGCGGCGCGGGTGAGGCGGAGACGGGCGCAAGGACGCAAGCCGCAGGACAGTGAATGGCCGGGGCGGGAGGACGGCGGCGTCCGGCGAGCGGACGCCAGGCGAGCCCGGCCCGAAGTGAGGAGCTACCAACGTGCCGACATATCAGTTCCCTGAGGACTTCGTCTGGGGTGTCGCCACCTCGGCGCAGCAGATAGAGGGCGGGAGAAACGCGGGCGGCCGCGGCGACTCGGTCTGGGACCGGTACGCCCTCCAGGAAGGCGCGATCGAGGACGGCTCGGACCCGTTCACGGCGTGCGACCACTACCACAGGTGGCGCGAGGACGTCGATCTCATGTCGTGGCTCGGAGTCGACGCGTACCGCTTCTCGATCTCATGGTCCCGAATCATGCCGGACGGGAAAGGCCTTCCGAACGCCGCGGGGCTCGACTTCTACGACCGGCTGGTCGACGCGCTCCTCGCGGCAGGGATCGAACCCTTCATCACGCTCAACCACTGGGACATGCCGGCGGCACTCACGGACGAGGGAGGCTGGCCGTCGAGGGACACGGTGGCCGCGTTCGTCGAGTACACGCGCGCAGTCACCTCGCGCCTCGGCGACCGCGTCAGAAGCTGGACGACTCACAATGAGCCTTGGTGCGTGGCGACCCTCGGCTACGAGGAGGGACACCACGCGCCGGGGCACAAGGACCCAGAGGAAGCGCTGCGGGCGGCCCATCACCTGCTCCTCTCGCACGGACTTGCGCTCCGGGCCATCCGCGAGCAGGTGCAGGACCCGAGCGCCGGCATCGTGCTCAACCTCGTCCCGGCCCGGCCCCACTCCGACACCGACGAGGACAGGGAGGCGGCGCGGCGGTTCGAAGGGTTCTTCAACCGCTGGTATCTCGACCCCCTGTACCGCGGCGAGTACCCGGAGGACGCGGTCCGCGACCGCGTCCGCAGAGGGCACCTGGGAAGCGACCGCTTGCCGTTCGTCGAGAGCGGCGACATGGAGATCATCCAGGCGCCCATGGACTTTTTGGGGGTCAACTACTACAGCCGGGCGACCGTGAGTGCGGGCCCGGAAGGCGATCCGGTCCGCGCCCCGCTCGGTCCAGACGTGGAGCTCACCGAGATGGGCTGGGAGATCTACCCGGAGGGCCTCACCGACCTTCTCGTCCGCGTGACGGAGGACTACGGCCCGCGGGAGATCTTCATCACCGAGAACGGTATCGCGCTCCCCGAGAAGCCCGACGACGAGGGGCGCGTCGACGACCCGAAACGCATCGCATTCACCCGCGACCACCTTGTCGCCGCGCACCGCGCGCTGGAGCGCGGCGTCCCACTCAAGGGCTACTTCCACTGGTCGCTCATGGACAACTTCGAGTGGGGGCACGGGTACACCAAGAGGTTCGGGCTATTGAGAGTCGACTTCGAGACGCTGGAGCGCGCGCCGAAGGCGAGCGCGCGCTGGTACCGCGACACGATCGCTGCGAATGCTGTGAGCGATGAGCCGGCGGGCGTTTGACCAGAGCGGGCGACTGACCAGAGCCGACGACCAGCCAACGCGAACGGGGGCGGATGACGGAGCCGCCGAAGGGCAGGGACCACGCCGTCGCCCGAGCTGCAGGCGGAACACACGAACAGTGACGCACGGAGCGACAGGGAACGAGGAGGTACAGGCGATGTCCAGACGTGACAACCGGGGCCGTCCGGCCCTGCTGACGATGGCCCTTGCGGCGACAGTCCTGGCCACTGCTCTCACGGCGGCCGCGGCGGAGCCGGAGGTGGGCATCGTCGCCGACCTCGAGGGACAGAAGCTCCAGGTCGACGGCGACGACTACATGGTCTTCGGGATGAACTGGGGCTACGTGCCCATAGGCGAGAACTACCTCTACAGCCTCTGGAACCAGTCCGACGACTTCATCAAGACCGTCCTCGACCGGGAGATGCCGCTCCTCCAGGACATGGGCGTGAACTCCATACGCCAGTACGTGGGCATCCCGCCCCGTTGGGTCCAG
>WJLY01000103.1 GCA_014728245.1 Candidatus Effluviviaceae Genus IV sp. | reverse complement strand
GGGTGGAGACACTCGTGTCGTCGATCGACCGGAGATCTTGCCCGCCGCCGCCGTCAGGCGGGCCGTCGGGGCGCGGGAAGACGGATTCATCGCTGAGATCGACGCTCTCGAGATAGGATTCTCGGCGGTCTCGCTGGGCGCCGGTCGATCCTCGATGGACGACGAGCTGGATCACGCGGTCGGCATAGAGATCCTCGCTCCGGTCGGAAGCGAGGTCGAGAAGGGGGAGCCGATCGCCGCCGTCCACGCCTCTGACGAGGGCTCGGCCGACTCGGTCAGCGGCCGTATCGCGGCCGCCTTCGGCTATTCATCCGTTCGCCCCGAGCGGGGCTCGCGCGTACTGGAGGACGTGGGAACGCCGGCCGCCGGGGACGCGTTCTCCCGGTCCCGAGTGGACGACCACCGGGACGCCTGAACGCCGCCGGCTCCGCCGCCGTGCTGCTCGCAGTGCCGCACCGGTTCGGTCCCCTGCACGAATACCTCCTCCATGACCTCCGGGCAGTCCTCGGAGGCCAGAAGCCCGGTCTGCTCGCAGATCGTCCTCGTCACTATGCCCGGGGGCACCGGGAACGGAGTCTTCGGCGTGTTGGCGTGGGCCGCCTTCATGAACTCGGTCCAGACGGGAAGGGCGACACGCGCTCCGGTCATCTTCTCTCCGAGTGACTGCCTGTCGTCGTAGCCGCCCCAGACGCCGCAAATGACCCTGGGCGTGAAGCCTACGAACCAGGCATCGGTGCAGTCGTTGGTCGTCCCCGTCTTGCCGGCCGCCGGATGGGTGAACCCTCTGGCACGGGCGCCCCAGCCGGTGCCGCTCTCGATCACACTCTCAAGCATGCTGGTCACAACGTAGGCGGTCTGTGGCGGCAGGATCTCGCGGCTCATGCTGGAGTGGATCTCAAGGACCTTGCCATTACGGTCCTCGATCTTCTCGACCGCGTACGGCTCGAGACGAATGCCCTGGTTGGCCAGCACTCCGTAGGCTCTCACCATGTCGATGAGGCGGACTTCGGCGCTGCCGAGCGCCAGCGAGTAGACGCTGGAGATCGGTCTCTCGACGCCCATCTCCTTCGCGTAACGGGCCACTTCATCAGGTCCCACCAGCATCGCCAGCTTCACCGCGGGGATGTTTATCGACTTCTTGAGCGCGTAGCGGAGCCTGATGACGCCGTGGTGCTCCCGGGAGTAGTTCTCCGGCATCCAGTCGGTCGGCTCTTCGATGGGCGGGTCGGTTCCTTCCAGTACGTTGGGCGTGCCGGCGCCCGGGATCAGGATAGGCGCGTCCATGATGGTGTCGGCGGGGGAGAAGCGGGCCTCGATCGCTGCCGTGTAGACGAACGGCTTGAAACCGGAACCGGGCTGCCTCGGCGCCTGGGTGGCTCTGTTGAACGGGCTGTCGCTGAAGTCCCGCCCGCCGACCATGGCCAGTACCCCTCCGGTCCTCACGTCGACGGCGAGCAGCGCGCCCTGCACGTACGGTATGAAGTCGAGCGTGTCGAGGTCGTACTCGTCGCCGCGTTTGACCGGGAAGTCGTAGTCTGTTTCGAGAGCCGCGAACCTCTCTTCGAGAGCCTGCTCGGCTACCCTCTGCATGTCCAGATCGAGGGTCGTGTGGATGCGGAGCCCGCCCGAGAAGAGCGCCTCCGCGCCATACTCGGCGATCACCTGGCGCCGAACGTGCTCTATGAAGTAGGCTCCCAGCTTCAGCTCCTCGTCCCGTTCGACGATCGAGAGCGACGCCGTGTCGGCCGCGGCGGCCTCCTCGGGGGAAACCGCCCCGTTCACCACCATGCGGGAGAGCACGAGCGACCGTCTCTCCCGCGCCCGCTCCGGATGCGTTCTCGGGGAGTAGCCGCTGGGGTTCTTGGGCAGGCCGGCGAGGAGCGCGGCCTCGTGGAGGTCGAGCTGGTCCGCCCCCTTTCCGAGGATGTCTTCAGCCGCGGCCTCTACCCCGTACGCCCCGCCGCCGAAGTAGATCTGATTCAGGTAGAGCTCGATGATGCGGTCCTTCGAGTAGGTCTGCTCGATCCGCAGGGCGAGCAGAGCCTCCTTGAGCTTCCGGGTGAGGGTGACCTCCTGGGTGAGGAAGAGGCTCCGGGCCAGCTGCTGCGTGATCGTGCTGGCGCCCTGGACGACCCGGCCCGCCCGAAGATTGCTCATGGCGGCCCTCGCTATGCCGAAGATGTCGATGCCCCAGTGCTCGCGGAAGTCGCGGTCCTCGGTGGCGATGATGGCGTCTATGAAGTACGGGGAAATGTCGTCCAGTCCCACGATCACACGGTTCTCGCGAAAGAACTCGTGAATGACCTCTCCGTTCCGGTCGTACACGACCGTGCCGATAGTCGGCTCTATCGCCTCGAGGCGGGACGGCGAGGGCAGGTCGCGGGAGAGCCACAGGATGCTCCCGACCGACGCGAGCACGACCGCCGCGAGAGTCACGCTGAAGACCAGAAGCCACTTCTTCCATTTGTCGGGCACCGGGTCACCTCCATCGGGTGCGCCGCCCGGGGCGGGCGGCTCCAGATACGCTATCCCACCGCCCCGCCCAAGTCAAGCCACCGCGGGCCCGCCGGGACGTTCCTGGCGGCGGGGAGTGCCTCTCCCTCCACGGCTCGGCTCCGGGCGGCACTGCCCGGTCACTTGGCAGTGCCTGAGCCTCGCTACTTCCGGGAGAGGCACTCCCCGCCGCCTGCACGGTCCGGGGAGCCGCGGGGACATGTCTAGCCCGGAAGTAGCGAGCCCCAGGGACCGCCAACAGCTCAGGCGGTCCCGCCCGGGGGCGAGCCGTGGAGGGCGAGACATGTCCCCGCGGCCACACGCGGGCCTCAGGGGGCGCGGTGGCTTGACTTGGGCGGGACTGGAATGTAATATGCAGCCTCCTGCGTTCCCCTGGGCCACTACTAGAGACGTTTGAGAGCGTGAGCATCTTCGCTGCGGGATGCGGGCCGGAGGGGAGAGGCGCCGGCGCTCGGTGATTCACGGAGGAAGGAACCACGTGCTCGATCCTAAGGAACAGCTCGACATACTGCTCGAGGATGTGGTGGAGGCGATCAAGGAAGACGAGCTCCTGGAGAAGCTGGAGCGCGCCTGCCGTGAGGAGCGTCCGCTGAGGGTCAAGCAGGGCTTCGATCCGAGCGCGCCGGATCTTCACCTCGGTCACGCGATAGGCCTCCGGAAGCTCAAGCAGTTCCAGGAGCTGGGCCACACGGTCGTCGTCATCATCGGCGACTACACCGGGATGATCGGGGACCCTTCCGAGAGAGCCGAGACCAGGCCGCGCCTCACGCATCAGGAAGTGACCGAGCACGCGAAGACCTACCAGGAGCAGCTCTATAAGATAGTTGACCCGGCGCGGACTGAGGTCCGCATGAACGGCGAGTGGTTCTCGCAGATGTCGTTCGCCGACGTCATGGACCTAGCCGGGAGGTACACCGTCGCCCGCATCCTGGAGAGGGACGACTTCGCCAGGCGGTTCCAGAACCAGCAGCCGATAAGCATACACGAGCTCTTCTACCCGCTCATGCAGGGCTACGACTCGGTCGCCATTCGGGCCGACGTCGAGCTGGGGGCGACTGAACAGAAGTTCAATTGCCTGGTCGGCAGGGAGCTGCAGAAGGCCTACGACATCGAACCGCAGATCGTGATGTTGCTGCCCGTGCTCGAGGGCACCGACGGCGTCAAGCGCATGAGCAAGAGCACGGGCAACTACATCGGGATCGCGGAAGCGCCCCGAGAGATCTACGGGAAGACGATGTCGATTCCGGACTCGTCGATCCCGCGCTACTTCGAGCTGGGCGTCGGGCTCAAGGGCCGGGAGCTTGCCGCCGTCCGCGACAGGCTGGAGTCGCCGGAGGAGAACCCGCGCGATCTCAAGCGAGAGCTGGCCCGCCGGCTTGTATCGCTCTACTACGATGAGCAGGAGGCGCGGGCGGCCGAGGAGGAGTTCGACCGCGTGTTCCGTAAGCGCGGGCTGCCCGACGAGATCCCGGAGCCTTCGATCGAGCTGCGCGGGCAGGAGGACCGGTCGGCCGTGTGGATCGTGCCGCTCTTGAAGGCGGCGGGCCTCGTGAAGAGCAACGGCGAGGCCCGGCGGCTCATCCAGCAGGGAGGGATCAGGGTTGACGGGGAGCAGGTGACTGATGTAGACTACACAGTCTCGCTTGACCGGCCGCTCCTGCTGCAGGCCGGCAAGAGGAGATTCGCGAGGGCCCTGCCCGACAGAGTGAGACTTCTGCAAGAAGACGCCTGAGAAGGGGCGTCCCGGGGCCGCAGAAAGAAGTGGCGCGAGAGCCAAAAAACCTGGCGATTTTGCTTGACACCCCCTGGCCTCGCGACTACAATAGCAGGGTTGGAAACGCCCTGCGGGCGCTCCAAGCGCCCGAAAGGGAGTGGGTTCGTTTAGCTCTTTGACATCTGAATAGCGTGCCAGACCAAAATGCTCGACGGGGCCCGTCGGGGCCGCGCTTGCGCGGACCCGTGGGTTTCAAAGAAGCAATGACCCGAATAACGACCCCTCTCGGTGTGAGGGGTTAAAGGGAAATCAAACTACGACGGAGAGTTTGATCCTGGCTCAGAATGAACGCTGGCGGCGTGGATTAGGCATGCAAGTCGAACGCGAAACGGATTCTTCGGAAACCGGAGTAGAGTGGCGAACTGGTGAGTAGCGCTTGTGGAATCTGCCCTCGTGTGGGGAACATGCCCGAAAGGCGTAAATTCCGCATGACATCTTCTGCTCGCATGTGCGGAAGATCAAAGGTGCCCTCTGTTTCATGGTGCCGCATGAGGATGACCACGAGTCCTATTAGCTTGTTGGTGAGGTGATGGCTCACCAAGGCGATGATGGGTAGCTGGCCTGAGAGGGTGGCCAGCCACACTGGGACTGAGATACGGCCCAGACTCCTAAGGGAGGCAGCAGTCGAGAAGCATCCCCAATGGGCGAAAGCCTGAGGGTGCGACGCCGCGTGGACGATGAAGGCCCTAGGGTTGTAAAGTCCTGTCACAGGGGGGAGAAACACGCCTTGCCAAACAGGCTGGGCGTCTGACGTTGCCCCTGCAGAAAGAGCCGGCTAACTCCGTGCCAGCAGCCGCGGTAATACGGAGGGCTCAAGCGTTATTCGGAATTACTGGGCGTAAAGGGCGCGTAGGCGGGGTCGTATGTCGGTCGTGAAATCCACCGGCTCAACCGGTGAACTGCGGTCGAAACTGCGACTCTTGAGCTTGGTAGAGGAAGACGGAATTCCTGGTGTAGCGGTGGAATGCGTAGATATCAGGAAGAACACCAGTAGCGAAGGCGGTCTTCTGGGCCATAGCTGACGCTGAGGCGCGAAAGCCGGGGTAGCGAACAGGATTAGATACCCTGGTAGTCCCGGCCATAAACGATGGGTACTAGGTGTAGGAGGTACTGACCCCTTCTGTGCCGGAGTTAACGCATTAAGTACCCCGCCTGGGGAGTACGGTCGCAAGGCTGAAACTCAAAGGAATTGACGGGGCCCCGCACAAGCGGTGGAG
>WJLY01000102.1 GCA_014728245.1 Candidatus Effluviviaceae Genus IV sp. | reverse complement strand
CTCCTGGGGCAGGTAGAGGACGATCTCCGTCCGCGGCGAGAACGGGTTGGGGCTGTTCCGCGACAGACGCGGAACGCGCCGGAGCGTGTGGTCGCTGCCGATGCCCGCCTCCATGCCGACGCTCATGGCCCCGAGCATCCACCAGAAGGCCTTGCCCTTCAGGTAGCAGTTGAAGCAGTGCGAGTGCGCGCAGCCGCCGCAGCCCGGGCAGGGGTGCGCGGCGCACCAGGTCGAGCACCACGCGCAGGCGTCGGTCTCATCCGGGTACCACACTCCGTCCGGATCGTAGCTCTCGATGTCGGCGAAATCGAACAGGATCTTCCCGTTGGCCGCGCAGTAGCTTCTTATCTGGTCGTTTCGGACGTAGAGATTGCCGGAGGGACCGGTGCCGTCCAGATGCCCGGTCATGTAGACGAACCGGACGTCCGGATAGTCCTCCTCGAGCTGGTTCATGGCGTCGAGATAGGTGTTGATTCCCTCCTCGGTGTTGTCTGAACAGCCGCCGCACCACGACCACATCACGAGGTTGATCTCGGGATCGGCGTCGAGCGCGGCCTCCGTGATCGGTACCCACGACGTGTCCCCGTTGTGCCCGAGATCGTCCGAGTACTCCTGGAACCGGAACGTGCCGGGCCCGTTGTTGAAGTCGAAGAGGGGGTCCTCGTCCCGGACCATCTCCATCCCCGTCACCACCTGGCTGCCGTGCGACGTGTGGCCGTAGAACATCTTGAACTCGGTCTTGACGGTCTCGACAACAAAGTCCGGGATGACGTCGAATCCGCCGACCACCGTGTGGTCGGCGACGATCGCGTCGGCTCGCGAGGCCTGGGGAGAGAGCGCGATCGCGCAGACGAATGCAATGAGAGCGGGCGCGTGCGGGCGCATGTGGCGTCCTCCTGTGCTGTGTCAGCACCTTCGTGGGCCGACCGGCCGAAGCCGGGCGCGGACGGACCTGTGGAATCCGCCTCTCTGCGGGCGACAGATCCCACGATAGCAGGAAAAACACAATCTATCAAGAAAGCCCGTCAGAACGCCTGGCCTACGCCGAAGTAGTACTTCGCCGGGCCCGCTTCGGTCACCGGCCAGGCGACGTCGAACCGCAGAACGCCCACCGGTGTCCCAAGCCGGAGCCCGGCCCCCGCTCCCGCTTCGAGGCCGGCGCTGCGCACCGCCTCGAAGTCGTCGAAGGCGTCGCCCGAGTCGACGAACGCGACGCCGCGCAGCTCCTTCCTGACGGGGAAGCGCAGCTCGCCGCGCAGCTCCACGAGCGCGCGACCCCCCTTCGGATCTCCGTCCGCGTCGAGAGGCGACAGCGAGTTGCGTTCGAACCCGCGTACGGAGCCGTCGCCGCCGGCGAAGTAGCGCTCGTTCACGGGCACGTCGGCCCCGTCTCCGTGCGGGTTGACCCATCCCGTCCGCGCGGCGAGACAGGCGATCGTCCCTGGCAACACGCGCCTGTAGCCCCGCCACTCCAGCTCGTATCGTACGAAGTCGTTGGTGCCGCCCAGTTGAGAGCTGGCGAGATCGGACGCGACCCGCGCCAGCATGCCCCTGCGCGGGTTGAGAATGTCGTCCCGGGTGTCGTACGAGACGGCGCCGGAGACCTTGCTCGTGTAGTTAGTGCCCTCCTCGACGGATCTCTCTGTCGCCTCGAGCACGACCGTGCGCGCGAACTCGTAGCCTCCCTCCACGGTCACCGCGCGACCGAAACGCTTGGAGAGGGTGAAACGCGCGCTGCTGCTCTCGGAGGTGAAGGACTCCTCGTCCTTCCACTCGTAGCTCAGACCAAGCTTGCCGGTGACGGGACGTCCCGTGAAGTACGGATCGCCGACCGAGCCGCGGACGTACCTCTTGTACGTGCTGTAGCTCCCCTCGCCGGAAAGCTCGATCGCCTGGCCCTGGACGTTCCTGTTGATGATGCTCGCGCCCGCCTCCGGCCCGTCGAGCGCGGCGTACCCGAGCTCGAACTCGTAGTGGCCGCTCGGGCGCTCTCCGACCCGGACCAGAAGCTCCTTGCGCGGGCGCCCCGTGTCCTCACGCGCCGGCTCGATCCACACGGAATGGAACAGGCCCGTTCGGTAGATCTCAGCCTGCGTCTCGCCGATCGCCTCCGGGTCGAAGTGGTCGCCGACTGAGAACTCGAACTCCCGCCGAATCACGTACTCCCGGGTCTTTTCGTCCCCGACGACCGATACGGACTCGATGACGGCGCGCTCCCGTTCGGTAATGTCATACCGCACCGAGACCGTCCTCCGCTCGGGATCGCGGCCGGTCGTCTGCGCGACCCGGGCGTCCAGATACGATTCCCGGGCATACGCCTCGAGGATGCTCCGGCGGTCCGGCGCAAGCTCATTGGATAGCAGCGGGCCGCCTTCCTCCAGGGTCGTTACCTCCGCGAGCTTCTCGTCGGGCAGCGCGACGTTCCCGTCGTAGGTGATCTCCCCGACCATCCAGCGCGGGCCCTCGTACACGCTCACGAGGATGTCGATCTCCGTCGAGTCCGGGGAGACCGCCACGTCCTCGAGAGCGGCGTCGGCTTCAAGAAAACCCCGGGTCATGTAGAACCGCTCCAGGTTCTCCAGATCGTCGTCGAGGACGGCCCGACTGTAGCGGGCCGGCGAGAGGAACCCGCTCTCGGCCGTCTTCATGTACCTGAAAAGCTCGCTGCTGTCGAACGTCCGGTTCCCGACGAACTCGATCTCGTCGACCAGCGGTCCAAGCTCGCGTGCCAGGGCCTTGCGGTGCGCCGTGTACGAACGGGTCCGCCCCGCCGCCGGACACGGAAACGACGCCGCTACCGCCGTCGCGCACAGGATCGCGGCACCCAGCAGGAGCGCCAGGCGGCTCGAGTTGTCGCGCTCCCGCGTCCCGCGTCTACCGGAACGGGACGCGAAGCCTGAGGTTGATCGCATGGTTGCCTTCCGGATCCGCCCTGGTGCCGACCGAGAGACGCCTCGTCAGACTGAAGAGGACCTCTACGGCCTGCTCGTCGAATCGACCGACCTGCGTCGTGTAGTTGACCGAAAGCCTGCTTCCTATCTGCTTGCCGATGGTTACGTCGGCCTCCTCGAGATTGCCCTCGGCGATCGCTTCCTCGTCCACGCGCACGGTGTCCAGGTTCAGCCATCGCTCAAGCGTGGCCTCAGCGATGCCGAACGCGTTGGAGATGAACGTCCTCTGCGCGATGTCCTGGAAGCTGTCCCCCGACGACTCGGTCGGCTGCTGGCCCGACACGAGCATGCCTACCGTATCGCCGAAGGTCAGCAGCGCGACGATGTCCGGTTGACTCAAGTGCGGCGTGCTGGAGAACTGGGGCACCGCCTCGTCGGCGAAACCGTTGAAACGCAGAGTGATGTCGTACTCCAGCCCCGCTCTGTCCGTCGCGGTCGTGACGCCGACGAGATCGACGTTCGGGAACTTGCGGCGCGGGTCGAGGTAGGCGACCGTAAGCGTGCTGATGTCAAACTCGTGGTCCAGGTACTGGAGCGTCCCGCCCTCCTCGGCGTAGACGCTCCCCGAGAGACGCGGGTCGGCGGAAGTCCCCCTGACCTGGAAGCCGCCGCTCAGGGACAGGTCGGCGACGTTGCTCTCGATGTTGGCCGGCTCGTCAAGGTTGACGTCCACGTCGAGTCTCACCTCCGGACCTTCGCGCTCCCGAAGGGCGACCGTAACGCGGGACGCCCTGCGCGTCAGAAGCTCCGCGAAACTGACCTCGTAGACGACGTCCAGCCGGTCGATAGACACGTCTCCCTCGAGCTGGGAGCGCTCCGTCGTTCCGCTCCAGCGAAGAGAACCCGAGAATCGGGCCTCCAGCAGATCCCTGAGCACCAGCTCCGGGTCCTCGAGCCGGACCGCGAGCCTGAAGGCCGGAGGCCCGGACGAACCGATACCCGCGAACCCGGAGACCTCGACGGCGCCGTCCCCCATCGGCACGACGCCGCGGTCGAGCGAAACGGCGTCTCCTTCGGCCGAGAGCGCGAACTCCGCTCCGGTGATCGGCTCCTCCAATCCGAAGCCCTCGACCATTCCCTCCGACAGGCCGGCGCTCCCTCGGACCTCGGGAGCGTCCAGAGGCCCGGACACCGAGAGGTCGACGTCCAACCCGCCACCCAGTCGCCTTATCTCGGGGCTCTCCGGCCTCACGCGCTCAAGCCGGAAATCGTCCGCGTGGATCGTGAGGTCCAGCTCCCCGCCTCCGGCGTCCGCCCCTCGCGTCGGCAGCACGACGCGGCCCGCCGCCGAAAGAACGCTCTTGCCGGCCGAGAGCTCCGTTCTCTCGAGACTCAGCACGCCTTCCGAAAGCTCCACGCTTCCCGCGAGGCCGTCGAAGGCGAACCCCCCGAGCGCCGGCCCCGCGAGAGCGAAGTCGGCCGACACTATGGGATGCGTTACGCTTCCGCCGACCTCGGCATCCAGGTCGAGCCTGCCCGTTACCGGCGAAGCAGGCACGTCGGCCACGGCGCGCACGACGTGTCCCACGCTGAGACTGTCGATCGAGACAACCGCGTCGACGGTCCGGTCGCTTCGCAGGACGCCGCCGAAACGGAGGCTTCCTCCCCTCTCGCCGCGCAACACCCTGCGCCGGGCGAAGTCCAGGGTGGTCTCGGCGAACTCGACCCTCCCACCGCCGAGATCGAAGCTCAGGATGTCCCTCAGCGATACGCCGATCAGACCCAGATCGACGTCCAGCGTATCGAAGCTCCCGCGTCCTCGCACGTTGCTCAGGGAATCGGATCGACCGGTCAACAACATCGAGCCGTCAAGCTCCACGCGCCTCAGCCCTCCCAGGCCCCGCACTCCCCATCGCTCGACGTCGAGCGCAAGCTCATCGGCGATGAGCGAGACGCCGAACTCGCGGTCGCGGTCGAAACGCAGGAGTACGATCGAATCCGGCCGGACCGGGGCGGTGCCGTTTATCATGATCTCTCCCGCCGCAGCGCTCCGCGCGTTCAGGTAGAAGACAACGTCGCTGGTGTCGTTCTCCGCCTCCAGGACGATCTCCTCGAACCCCAGACCCGCGTACGAGACGTCGTCGGCCGACAGATCCAGGGCGAACCTCGGGCTCTCGAGGCCTCCATAGAAGTCGAGCGATCCTCTAACCGTGCCCCTGAGCCGCCCCGAGACTCCGCCGTCGCTCATGCGCTCTGCGACCGCCAGATCGACGCTGTCGAGCCTCGCCGTCACGCGGCCCCCTCCCCGCTCGCCTATCGCGCCCGATACGCTCAGGTCACCGAACGTCGTAGCGAGCGACGCCTGCGTGATCGACAGAGACTCGCGGCTCGCGGCGAACCTGAACGGCGACAACAGAGTCACGTCTTCACCGCGGACGGAAAGGTCGAGTCGGGAGATCGTGCCCCGCGCCGTTCCGACGCCGCTCGTGTCACCTGTGACCGAGAACCGCGCGCCGACCGTTCCCGCAAGGTCGATCGGCCCCCGGACGGAGTCGGGAAGGACGTCGACGAGATCGAGCCCGTCCGCCACGAGCGACGCCTGAAATGCCCCGCCGGAGAATCTCGCTTGGCCCATCAGCGAGCCCTCGAAGGCCCCGAACCAGCCTCTCCAGGAGTCGCCCCGGCCTTCGACCGACGCGCTGAGCGGAGCGGGCTCCACACCCATGTACGAAAGCTCGGGGAACTCGGCCCGGGCCGAGACGGCTATGGCCCCGTCCGCCCTCTCCGCATCGACGCTGACCGTCCCCTTCCCGGCGAGCGCCTCGACACCCGCCGCGTCGGCCACTGCCCTGAGGTCCCGCGCTTCCACGAGCCCCTCCGCGCTCACTAGCCCGCTTCCGTCGAGAACCGCTCGCCCGGCGATAGTCGTGGAACAGCAGCGGACGGTGGCCAACAAGGTCCCGGCCTCGAGCGTCCCGTCGGCGTCCGCCCTGCCCAGCTCCATTCCCTCGACCACCAGACCATCCACAGAAGCCGAAAAAGCCGAGTAGACATCGGCCAACGTCCCGCCGGCGCCGCTTACGTCGGCAGAGAGGATGAGGGTGCCTTCGATCTCCGCGCGGGGCGCCTCCGAACCCCCGGGCGCCGCGCCTGCGAGCTTCGCGACCGACACGCCGGCCAGACGAATCCGCCCCTCGTACGCCGGCAGATCGAGCGCCCCGGAGGCCCCCACCGCCCCGCCGAACGCCCGCGCGCGCAGCGTGTCGATCTCGACCGAGCCGCGACTCCCGGACACCTCGACCAGTAGGTCCGCCACGTTCGTCACGCCGATATCGATCGAAGACGCGCTCGCCGTTGCGGCGTAGGACAGCGAGTCGAGCTTACCCTGCGCCGAGGCGGTCAACCGGAGAGCGCCCTCGATCTCGGGGAGCTCCGAGAGCCGCGGGGCGAGCAGAGCCGTTACCTTGCCCAGGCGTACCGTCGACGTGGCGCGCGCGCCGAGCGCCGACGACGGGCCGGACATGTCGAGCTCGCCGGAGGCCTCGAGCGCCAGAGCGTCCGTATCGACAACGAAACGCGACACCTCGAGGCTCCCGGCTCCACCGGAGAGATCCGCCTCGAGCATCCCCTCGACAGGCCGATCCAATCCTTCCGCGGACGCCACCAGCGAGCAGCGGAGCGCCGCGTCGTACGTCTCGGCCGACCATGCGCCGCTCAGCCGGAGGTCGCGCGCGACGGCGTGGACCCCTGCCGCCGTGTCGACGTAGGTCACGGTCGCGTCGCGGGCGAGGAATGCGACGTCGAAGCTCATCCCTCCCCCGCCCGACGTCGTGTCCGCCGTCGCCGAGAGGGTGTCCGCCCCCGCTTCCCCGTCTTTGCCGAACGCGCTCCAACCCAGCAGCGCGCCGTCGCGGCGCTCGAGGAGGACGTTGGCGCCCGCAAGATCCACGGTGGCATCCAGGCCGTGTCCGAAGACGAGCCGGCGCGCGTCGTAGACGATTCGCAGCGAGTCGAGGGAAGCGATGGCCGGGCCTTCGGGCGCCCGCATCTCCGCGTGCCTCAGAAGCACTCCCGTAGCGAGGCTGCCTTCGAGCGACTCGTACTCGATCGTGAGACCCCACTCTCCTACGACCATGTCCGCCATGTAGGCACCTGCCACGCGCAGGCCGAGCGGTGTCGCCACCAGAACGACGAGAACGCCTAGAAGCGCCGCAACGACTATGACCGTCCATTTCAGGAATCCGCGCAAGCGCAAGTACCTCCGTAGGGACAGTTCAAGTCTAGCAGGAGGCAATCGTGAAGGGCCAGTGGAGATCGGCACAAGTCAGAACCGGTGTGAGTGCGGCGGACCCGCCGCCGTGGTGTGGAAGGACCGTGCCCGCCCGCCGACGCCTCAACGCAAACGCGACGGCTCGGCAGCCGCGGGAACGCGATCAGCCATCCCCGTGCTCGTTCGGGTCGCCTACGCGCACGGCATAGATATGCGACGACCGTGGCGTCTCCGTCAGTATCTGGAACTGGACCGAATGCACGCCGTCGCCGAAAGGGCCCAGCCTGAGGGTGTACCCCGTGAGTCTCGACATCGCGTCGCCCGCCGGCTCGAGCTGCCTCTCCTCGGTCGTCCTCCAGTCGTCGACCGTGAAGAGCACCGTGCCGGGTCTCTTGGAGAGGATCCGCAGCGAGCTGCCCCCGGGAATGTCCGCGAGTGGCTCGCTCTCGCTCCAGGTCTCCCCCCCGCGGGTGATGGGCTCGTCGAGCTCGGGGGGAGGCTCCTCGCCCATCTCGCGGTAGACGTCCTTCAGTCGCTCGCGAAAGAGCCAGTCGAACATCCAGTCGCCTCCCGACGGGAGGACGAAGTCCTCTCCGAACCACCAGAACCAGTCGCTCCCCTCCGCCACGTAGACCGCCTCGAAGGCACCCGGGTGGCTGTCCGGCGTAGCGCCGGCCTCGTCGAGCCGGTCTCGCGCCTTCCCCAGAAGCTCCCAGGCCCTGTTCTCCTCGGGCGACCCTATCCAGATGTTCAGGTCGTTGCCGTGAGGCGAACCCATCTCGTCTATCCAGCTCGCGGTGAAGAGGGGCGATACCTCGTACTGCTCGGAGGCCGGGTGCGGGCGCACGCCGCGGTCCTCGTTTCCCTCGATGAACTCCGAGAACGTCGTGCTGACGAGTTCGGCGTCGTCGTCGAGCCTGCGATAGAGGCCGCGAAGAAAGGCCCGGCCGCAATTCCGGTAGGAGCCCCACGCGTTCTCGCCGTCGAGGATGATCGATATGATCCTCTCGCCCGGGTCCTTTACCCGGCCGGCGAAGCCGTCGCGTATCCAGCCGAGGTACTCCCCGGCCGCCGCGTCGTAGTCGGCGTAGCTCTGCATGGTGAAGCCTATGTCGTCGGAGAGCCGCGTGTGGCGGAAGAAGGTCAGAACCTGCCTGCCCTTCTCTCCCGCCAGGTACGGCCGGAGCAGGATCTCCGGGTCTTCGGTCTCGTACCCGTGCTCCCCCGAGTTCTCCAGGACGCCTCTGTCGGTCGCCCACCACCTGAACCCCGCCTCGTAGACCATGTCGACGACATGCTCCCCGACCGAGCCCTCGGACGGCCACATTCCCGCGGGCCGCCTCCCGAAGCGCGACTCGTAGAATTCGCACGCCCTCTCGATCTGAGCGCGGGCGTCCTCCGGGTGGCTGAATCGCCCGGGAAGCGATCCCTCCGGGTCGTCGATCGTCGCGCGGTCGCTGTCGACCAGGATGGGCAGAATGGGGTGATAGAAGGGCGTGACCGATATCTCGATCTGCCCTGTCTCCATCAGCTTCCTGTGAATGGGAACCACGTTGCGCAGTAGCTTCATCTGCTCCCGCAGAACGTCCTCGATGTCTTTCTCCTCGAACCCGCGGCCCCTGCGCACGAAACGCGAGACCGAGACCGTATCACCGTCGGGAAGCTCCCACGCTCCCTGCCTCGTCTCCGGCGGGAACCACGCCAGGTTGAACCACATCCTCAGGTCGTTGAGGTCGCCGTCGCTGAACGTCACGCGCTTTCGCCGCTTGCGCAGAAGCTCCGCGTAGCGCCTGTGGATCAGGATCTCGTTCCTGTGATCGGCGTCGAAGAACCGGGCCACGATGAAGTCGCGTTCCAGGGGCGTGAGAGACCTGACGGGCTTGGTGGAGAGGTCCATCCAGCGGTCGCTCGCGCCGTCTTCGACGTAGTCCTCGAGCTGAGCCACGAGAGAGGGCACTAGGTTGAACGTGACGTGAACGCCCGGGAACTCGGCCACCAGCGAGGCCATCGCGTAGTAGTCGCGGACCGCGTGGAGCCGGACCCACGGCAGGAGGTAAGCCCCCGCCGGGTCCCCTTTGAGGCGGCTTCTGTAGTAGGGCTGGTGCTGGTGCCAGAGGATGGCTACCGGAAGCCTTGCGCGCTTCTTCTTCGGCAAGCTCGGACCTCCATCGGCCCAATCGTCGGTCGCGCTTTGAACCGCGCGGTCACGCGGCCCGGGCGCCCCGCCCGCTGGCGCCGCCTTCCCGCCTAGGTCACGCCGCAAACCTCAGACGTTCACGCCGCCTTCCCACCCGGGGCCGGCCGCGAGTCGTCGGCGTACACACGGTAGTCGATGTCGGGGAAGATCCTGTCCCGCCACTCGGACTCCGAGAGGCGCACCTCATCGACGCTGTTCGATCGGATCTCTTCGTACAGCCGGGTGAACCGCGCGATATGATTCCGGGTTCTCTTGTGCGCGTACTCGGACATCGTCCCGGTCTTCATGATGAAGGCCCAGTCGCTAGCCTGCGCGAGGAGCAGCTCGCGTGCGGCCTGGTTCAGGGCGCGTCTCCGGAGCCCGCCGGCGTCCGGATACTGCTTGGCCAGCTCCGTCATCCGTCGGGCCGCCCTGTGGAGATGCCTGTAGACGTAGTCGTTGGTGCCGTTGAGCCACACCTCGCTGTAGCCCAGGTATCCCCAGCTGGAGTGGAAGGGAGTCGCCCTCTGGAGCGGGGCCGCTTCTTCCAGATACTCCGACGGGGTGATCGTGCGCACGGGGCCGCCCGCCGCGTCTATCCTGCGGAGGAGCTCCTCCAGCCACATCGGCCCCTCGAACCACCAGTGCCCGAAGAGCTCGGCGTCGTACGGCGCGACGATGATCGGCTTGCGCCCGAGAACGTCGTGAAGGTGCTCGACCTGGCGCTCCCTGTTGAACATGAAATTGCCGGCGTGCTCGTGAGCCCTCTCCCTCGCGATCGTGGGATCGTAGAACTCCTTCTCGTCGGTCGGGCCCGTGATGCGCCAGTACTTGAGGCCCAGCATCTTCCTCGATCCGTCGCCGCCCAGATAGGGCCTCACGTAGTCGTAGTCCAGGTCGTACGAGTAGTCCCGGTAGAAGTCCCGGTAGACGAAATCTCCCGGATATCCCTCCTGCGCGCTCCATACCTGCTTCGACGACTCAAGGTCCCTCGCGAAGACCGCGACGCCCGAGGGAGTGACGATCGGAGCGAAATGACCGTAGCGGGGCCGCGGCTTCGCGTGGAGCACGCCGTGCGTGTCGACGAACGTGAAGCGGATGCCCCGCTCCGCGAGATAGCCGTCGACGCCCGGGAAGTAGCCGCACTCCGGAAGCCAGATTCCCCTGGGTTGGACTCCTATCGTTGCCCTGTGATGGTCTGCAGCCACCCCGACCTGGGCGCGCACCGCCGAGGGCTGGTCCTCCATCAAGGGGAGGTACCCGTGCGTGGCGCCGCAAGTCGTTATCTCTATCTTGCCCAGCTCCTCGAACTCGCGGAAGGCGCGAACGAGGTCCATTCCGTACGTCTCGGCGAAAACCTCCCGGGTCTCCGTGAACATCGAATGGTACATCCCGGCCAGCCCGTGGAGCACCCCGTCGCCCCGGCACCGCTCGATCTCGCGCCCGGTCAGATCGACCAGATTGGAGAGGTGCCGCATGTAGCGCTCCTGCAGCAGAGGGTCCCGGAGCATCGTGACGAGCGGAGGAGAGAGCGAGACGGTGACGCGGAAGTCTACGCCGTCCTCGGTGAGTCTCCGAAACGCCTGAAGGAGCGGTACGTAGGTCTCGGTGATGGCCTCGAAGAGCCAGTCTTCCTCAAGAAAGCTCTCGTACTCGGGATGCCGGACGTAGGGCAGGTGGGCATGTAGAACAAGGCACAGGTAGCCCTTCTCCATAACCGCCTCGACCTCTAATGAATAGCCCGACCCAGGAGAACGGCCGGGCAACTGGAAATTGCTCGAATACTAGCGCCCGAATCCACCCGAACCCCAACCACCCGAACCGGACGTGGGACCGCCCCTGCGGGCGTCTACCAAAACGTAGAGATCGCTCAGGGCGTCTATGGTGACCCATTCCTCGTCGACCGCGTCCGACGGGCCGACAGGAGGAAGCGATACCGTGTTCGACCGCGCGATCGTTATGAACGTGCCGTCGGGCGCGATCAGGCCGATGTCGACGCAGTAGTCGCGCTCGACCCGCGCGACGTTTATGTACCAGTTTCTCGCCTCGGAAGCGATGTCGATGTCGTAGCGGCCGGCGGCGTGCTCGGGGTCCGTGTCAGTCACGTCGTAGACCCTGAGCACCGTGCGGCTCCTGAGAAGCGCGTCCTCGCCGATCCGCGCCGCGAGCTGGTCCCGCAGCTCCGGAGCGAACTCCCAGTAGGCGAAGAGCCAGTACGGGTCCCTCACCATGAGCGAGATGACGTTCTCGCCGTATGTCTCCGGGTACTCGAAGCGCTCCTCGAGTTCGGCCGACTCGGG
>WJLY01000101.1 GCA_014728245.1 Candidatus Effluviviaceae Genus IV sp. | reverse complement strand
TCGTAGCAGATGAAGAGCATGTCGTGGCCGCGCTCCATCGCGCCCGAGAGCGACTGCAGGCCGATGTCGTACGTCCCGCCGTCGCCGGCCCAGCCTATGAACTTGAAGTCCTCCTTGACCTTGCCGTCGCGCTTCAGCTTCTGGTAGGCGGCCTCGACGCCCGAGATCGTGGCCGCCGAGTTCTCGAAGCACGAGTGTATGAGGCTCACGTTCCACGAGTTGAACGGGTAGATCGTGGTCGAGACCTCCATGCAGCCGGTGGCGATCGAGCAGACGAGGTGGTCCTCGGTCATCTTGAGCGCGTTCCGGATGGCGATGGGCGCGGTGCACCCCGCGCACGCGCGGTGACCGGGTGCGAGCCTCTCCGGGCGCTTCTTCAGTTCCTTGATGCTGACGGCCATTCTTCAGTTTCCTTTCCCGGGGAGCTGCAGCCGGGCCCTAGGCTCTGTCTGGTAATACCATGAGCGGACACAGCCCGGCCGCATTCGGCGCAGGAAGAGCGCTTGGTGCGCCCCGAAGAGAGAGCCTGGCTGTTCCACTCCGCAATTGTCAGACACAGCCTAGTCCCTCAGGTTGAGATACCTGTCGCGCACGCCGACCCTGCCGGTCGATGCGACCTCCTTCAGCTCCTCGAAGGCGCCCTCGACGTGCTCGGGCGCGATGTCGCGCCCGCCGATGCCGTATATCCAGCTCACGACGGGCACCGACTTTCCGAGCTCGTAGCCGTAGCTACGCAGCTCGTGGAAGACGGGCCCAGCCCCCAGGCCGAAGGCGACGGAGCGGTCCATCACGCCGATGGCCTTGGCGTTCGGGATCGCGTTCCAGATCTCCTCGGCGGGGAAGGGCCGGAAGGCGCGGATCTTCACGACGCCCGCGGCGACGCCCCGGTCGCGCATGGCGTCGGCCGCCTCCTTGGCCGTTCCCGCCGTCGAGCCGAGGACCACGATCACGAGCTCGGCGTCCTCGGTCCTGTAGCCCTCGATGAGGTCGTAGGACCGGCCCGAGAGCTTCGCGAACTCCTCGCCCACCTCGCGGATGATGCGGGGGGCGCTCTTCGTCGCCTCGATGTTCTGCCTCTTGTGCTCGAAGAGCCAGTCCTGGAGGTCGACGGGCCCGACCAGCATCGGCTCCTTCCCCTTGAGGAGGTAGTGCTCCGGCTTGTACTCGCCGACGAAGCCCTTCACCTGCTCGTCGTCGAGCATCTCCATCGTCTCCTGGGTGTGCGAGAGGATGAACCCGTCGAGCGTCACCATGCAGGGGATGAGGAGGTCGGAGTGCTCGGCGATGCGGAAGGCCTGGATCACGTTGTCGTAGACCTCCTGCGCGTCCTCGCTGAAGAGCTGTATCCAGCCCGAGTCGCGCGCGGTCATGGTGTCCGAATGGTCGCAGTGGATGTTCAGGGGCGAGTTGAGCGCGCGGTTCACCACCGCCATGACGCAGGGGAGGCGCAGACTCGATGCGACGTGCACCACCTCGAGCATGAGTATGAACCCGACGGCGGAGGTCGCCGTGATCGAGCGCGCACCCGCCGCCTGCGCGCCGACCACGGCCGACATCGCCGAGTGCTCGCTCTCGACGTTCACGAGGTCGGTGTGCACCTTGCCGTTCGCGACGAACTCGGAGAACTTGTGCATGAGCTCGGTCTGCGGGGTTATCGGGAAGACCGCGGCGATGTCGGGGTCCACCTGGCGGAAGGCCTCGGCGGCCGCGTCGTTGCCGGTCAGCGCGACGCGCTGAGCCGTCCTCTTCGCCTTCTCTGTTTCGGCAGCAACGCCGGCCATGCCTACACCTCCTCTGCCTCGGGGACCATCTCGATGGCGTTCGCCTTCTCCGGACAGACTGAGGCGCACAGGCCGCAGCCCTTGCAGTAGTCGTAGTCGATGCCGCAGACCTTGCCCTCGTCGTCGAGTCTGATCGCGACGTCCGGGCAGAAGACCCAGCACTGGGAGCACTGGATGCAGCGGTCCGCGTGCCACTTCGGCTTCACGTCGGCGCGCCAGGCGCCGGTCTTGAGCTCGGCGGACGTCCCCGGCTCGAGGATGTTGCCGGCTATCGGGACGTCCCGCCAGGACGAGCCCTGCTTGATCTTCATGCCTGCTTCACCTCCTCGTACCCGCGGCGCACGGCCTTCAGGTTGCCCTGTACGATGCGCTCGCCGAACTTCTTCGAGAGCTTCTTCTCGGTGTCGTGAAGCACGGTCTCGAGGTCGACGACGCCCGTCGCCTTCACGAGCGCGCCGATCATGGGGGTGTTCGGGATGTCCCGGCCGATCTCGTCGAGCGCGATGCGGCTCGCCTCGACGAGGAAGACGCCCTTCCCCCGCGCGGAGAGCCGCTTCGCGATCTCCTCGGGGGGCCTCGCCGTGTTCACGACGACGACGCCGTCCTCGGAGAGGTTCTCCGCGACGTCGACCGTCTCGAGGAGGGAGTCGTCGAGCACGATCACCGCGTCCGGGTGGTAGACCGCAGAGTGGACGCGGATGGGCCTCTCGGCGATCCGGGTGAAGCCGCGAATGGGCGCGCCCATCCGCTCCGGGCCGTACTCGGGGAATCCCTGCGAGTACTTGCCCTCGGCGAGCGCCACCTCGGCGACCAGCGCGGCCGCGGTCTTCG
>WJLY01000100.1 GCA_014728245.1 Candidatus Effluviviaceae Genus IV sp. | reverse complement strand
CTGCCGTCTCAGCCAAGGAGATGACATGGCAGAGGAGAAGACATTCAACCGCTGGATGGTCGTCGTCGGCGCAGTGCTCATCCAGCTCTGTCTCGGCGGCATCTACATCTGGAGCGTCTTCCGCAAGCCGCTCGAGAAGGCCATCGACGAGGGCGGATTGGGGCTTTCGCCCAGCCAGGCGACGCTGCCGTTCTCGCTGGTTCTCATCTTCTTCGCGATAGCGACCATCATCGGCGGACGGTGGCAGGACAAGGCGGGACCGAGACTCGTGTCGACCGTAGGCGGGCTTCTGCTCGGCGCCGGTCTTCTGATCTCCGCTCTCGGCAAGTCGTTCCCGGCTCTCGTGATCGGGTACGGAATAATCGGGGGCATCGGGATCGGCTTCACCTACGTCTGCCCGGTCTCGACCGGCATCAAGTGGTTCCCCGACAAGAGGGGGCTCATCACCGGACTCTCGGTGGCGGGATTCGGCGCGGGGGCTCTCATACTCGCGCCTGTCGCAAACGCGCTCATCCTCAGCATCGGCATCTTCAGCACTTTCATGACGCTGGGCATCATCTTCCTCGTCGTGGTAGTCGCCTCCTCGATGATCCTTCGGAATCCTCCGGTCGGCTATTGCCCGCTGGGATGGACTCCGCCTGAGAAGGTGGCAACCGCAAAGGACTCCTACTCCACGGGCGAGATGCTCAGGACGCCGCAGTTCTACTCGATCTGGATCATGTACTTCTTCGGTTGCCTGGCCGGTCTCATGATCATCGGGCAGACGTCGCCTATCGGGCAGGAGCTGGCCGGGTACACGGCGACGACGGCAGCGGTGGCCGTCATGCTGCTGTCGATCTTCAACGGCGCGGGCCGCATCTTCTGGGGGCGCGTGTCCGACGGACTCGGCCGGATGAAGACGCTCTTCCTGATGTTCACACTGTGCGGCGTCGCGATGCTGCTGTACAACGTGATCCCGGCCTTCCCTCCGTACTACTGGATCGGCGTGGCGATCGTCGGGGCCTGCTTCGGCGGCTATCTGGCGCTCTTCCCGGCCGTGACGGCGGACTTCTTCGGCACGAAGAGCATCGGTGGGAACTACGGCTTCGTGTTCCTCGCGTACGGAGTGGGCGGCCTTCTGGGGCCGCAGTTCGCCGCGCGCGTGCTGGAGGCGACCGGGGGGTACACCGTGGCCTTCATCGTGACCGGCGTTCTTTGTCTCATAGCCGCGGCCATCACGTTCGCGACCAAGTCGCCGGCGGGCCAGTCAAGCTGAGGCCGGCGGACGCCGGCGAGGGACGGTCAGCTTGACAGAGCGGGCTCAGGTGGTATAGTTTATAGGTTTGAAGCAGAGATGACCCGCTGGGTCGGATCACGGATGTCACCGGAGGGACTCTTGGACTACGCCATCATCAGAAGCGGCGGGCTTCAGTACCGCGTGTCGCGGGGCGACACAGTCCGTGTTCCCAGGGTGGGGGCGGACGTAGGCGAGAAGCTCGAGATCGACGAGGTGCTGGCCGTCAGGAAGGGCGACGATCTCAACGTGGGAACGCCGCTTCTTGAGGGCGTGAGCGTGTCCGCCGAAGTGGTGAAACACGGTCAGGGTAAGAAGGTGATAGTGTTCAAGAAGAAGAGGCGCAAGGGATACCAGGTGAAGAAGGGGCACCGGCAGGGCTACACGGAGCTCCGGATCACCGGCATCTCCGCGTAATTCGCTGGCGTGCGGAACTTCCGCCCGCGCGGCTCTACTGGAAGGTGATTCAACGTGGCACACAAGAAAGGCGTAGGAAGCTCCAGAAACGGACGCGATTCCAACGCGCAGCGTCTGGGCGTCAAGCGCTACGGCGGGCAGTTCGTTCGCGCGGGGACCATCATCCTTCGCCAGCGCGGGACGAAGTTCTATCCCGGCGAGAACGTGGGTCGGGGTGGTGACGACACGCTCTTCGCGACGAGGGACGGTCACGTCAAGTTCGAACGCTGGGGCCGGAGCAGGAAGCGCGTCAGCGTCTACTAGCACGCACAGGGCTCAAGTCCGGGTGGTATCATTGGGAGTTCTACGGGACCAGGGCGGCGCTGACGAAGGTGAGGACCCGTCCCGACCATCGGGAGCAAGCGAGACAGCAATCCGAGGGGCCGGTGCGCGCGGCTGTTGCCGTGTCGCCGGCCCCTCGTTGCATCGGGCACACGCTCACGCGCCGACCGGTGAATCGTCGGGAGCGGCCGAAGCGAGGAGGAATCGATAGCAATGACACTGACGTGGCTGGGACATGCATCGTTTCTCATAGAGTCGGGCGACGGCACGAAGCTGGTCACCGATCCCTACGAATCGGGTTCGTACGACGGAGCGGTGGGGTATTCGCCCATATCGGAGAGCGCCGACATCGTAACGGTGAGCCACGACCACGCCGACCACAACGCCGTCGATACGGTATCCGGGGACCCGGAAGTCGTACGCGGCGCTGAGCCGAGGACGGTCAAGGGCGTCTCGATAAGAGGCATAGAGACCTACCACGACACGAGCAAGGGCCAGGACAGGGGACGCAACACGATCTTCGTGATGGAGGTGGACGGCGTCAGGATCGGTCACCTGGGCGACCTCGGCCACACGCTCTCGGACGATGAAGTGGAGTCCCTCGGGGAGATCGACGTTCTGCTAACGCCGGTGGGGGGCTACTACACGATCGGCCCGGAGGAAGCGAAAGCGGTCGCGGAGAGAGTGGGCGCCAAGATCATCATCCCCATGCACTACAAGACCGACGCTCTGGGCTTCCCCATCCAGCCGGTCGACGACTTCCTCAAGCTCATGGAGAACGTGGAGCGGAGGGACTCGAACTCGATCGAGATAAACTCTGGGGAGCTTTCGGGCCCCGGTAAGGTCGTGGTCCTGGACTACGAGTAGGGAAGCCCCGGTCGGACCCCCGCTTCCTGCAGAACGGACGATGCCAGATGGGCCTGACAGTGCTCGGAGCAGTCCCCGCGAGGATGCAGTCGAGACGTTTCCCGGGCAAGGTCTTGAAGGAGGTCGCGGGCAAGCCGCTCGTGATTCACGCCTTCGAGCGCCTGTCCGGGGCCTCTCTTGTGCGCGAGGCGTTCGTAGCGACCGACAGCCCCGAGGTCGAGCGGGCCGCTTCCGACCATGGGGCGCCAGTCATAAGGGTCGATGAGCCCTGCGCATCGGGGAGCGACCGCGTCGCGAGGGCCCTCCGGGGGCTCACGTTCGACGCGGCGGTGAACCTGCAGGCGGACCAGCCGCTCGTGGACCCGCGGGACATCGACAGGCTCGTGAAGGAGCTTGCGGGGGACGAGTCGCTCGACCTGGCCACGCTCGCCTACCTGGACGAGGACGAGGAGGCGTTCGCGAGCCGCGACACCGTCAAGACGGTGATCGGCGATGACGGACAAGCGCTGTACTTCTCCCGCGCTCCGATCCCTTCGTCGAAGGACGATTCGGGAAATGCCTTGTTTCTCCATCACGTTGGGATATACTGCTTCCGGCGCGCGGCCCTTGAGCGTTTCGCGGCCCTTCCGATGGGGCCTCTGGAGACGAGAGAATCCCTGGAGCAACTCAGGGCGCTGGAGGCCGGCATGAGGATCGGAGTGCTCCTGGCCGACTCTCCCGTTCCGGACGTCGACAGGCCATCCGACATCGCGGTCGTCGAGCGCGCCCTGGACGAAGGCCGCAGATAGACATCCCACAGCCGGAGGATGTACCCGATGGCGAAGCACATCTTCGTTACTGGAGGCGTTGTTTCCGCGCTCGGCAAAGGCATCGCTTCGGCGTCTATCGGCTACCTCCTGAAGAGCAGAGGGCTCCGCGTCACTCTCCAGAAATGCGACCCCTATCTCAACGTAGACCCGGGCACGATGAGCCCCTTCCAGCACGGGGAAGTGTTCGTGACCAGGGACGGCGCGGAGACCGACCTCGACCTGGGTCACTACGAGCGATTCGTCGACACTGATCTGACACAGGACAACAACGTGACCGCGGGGCAGATCTACGAGGCGGTCATCAGGAACGAGCGGAAGGGCGAGTACCTGGGGGGCACGGTCCAGGTGATTCCCCACGTGACGAACGAGATCAAGCGCCGCATCACCTGCCTGGCCGACGGGGGAGGCGTCGACGTGGTGATAACGGAGATAGGCGGTACCGTGGGCGACATAGAGAGCCTGCCTTTCCTCGAGGCCATTAGACAGATGCGGCTCGACAACGCGATCGAGGACACTCTCTTCGTGCACCTTACGCTGGTTCCTTACATCAAGACAGCCGGCGAGTTGAAGACCAAGCCGACCCAGCACAGCGTCCGGGCGCTCCGCGACATCGGGATCCAGCCGGACGTTCTCATATGCAGAACGGAGCGGCCGCTCACCGAGGAACTGAAGAAGAAGATAGCGCTCTTCTGCAACGTGGAGGTGCGCGCGGTCATCGACGCGAGGGACGTCGAGTCGATCTACGAGGTGCCGCTGAGGTTTCACACCGACGGGCTCGACGACATCGTGCTCGAGAAGATGAAGATCGAGGACCACGAGCCGGACCTCTCGCGCATGGAACAGATGGTCGAGCGCATCAAGCGTCCCGGCAGGGAGGTCGACATCGCCATCTGCGGCAAGTACGTCGGCCTGAAGGACGCGTACAAGAGCATCGTGGAGGCGTTCATCCACGCAGGAGCGGAAAACGACGCGCGGGTGAACCTGATCTGGATCGATGCGGAGGACGTTGAGAGGAGCGGCGGAGCGGAGGAGGCGCTGGCGGGCTGCGACGGGCTTCTCGTGCCCGGCGGGTTCGGCGAGCGGGGGATCGAAGGTAAGATCCTCTCGGTCGCGCACGCCCGCTCCGAGGGTATGCCGTTTCTTGGCATATGTCTGGGGCTGCACGTGGCGGTAGTCGAGTTCGCGCGTAGCGAGTGCGGCCTTGCGGGCGCGAACTCCACCGAGTTCGATCCCGATACGCCTCATCCGGTCATCGACCTGCTGCCGGAGCAGAAGGAGATCGAGGAGATGGGCGGCACCATGAGGCTGGGGGGCTGCGCCTGCAGGCTCGTTGCCGGCACCACGGCGCGCGAGGCGTACGGCAGGGACGAGGTGGTCGAGCGGCACCGCCACAGGTACGAGTACAACAACGACTACCGGGAACGCCTGGAGTCGCGCGGGCTCGTGTCCGCGGGCGTGAACCCGGAGAAGAACCTCGTCGAGATCATAGAGGCGCCCGACCATCCGTGGTTCGTCGCGTGCCAGTTCCATCCCGAGTTCCTCTCGAGGCCCGGACGGGCTCACCCGCTCTTCAAGGGCCTCGTTCGGGCCGCGCTCGATCGCAGGTGCGCGCGTTGCGACGATACCGACTGCGACGTCCGAGCCGCCGCGGAGGGAGGCGCGTCTTGAGACCGCGCGTGGTGCCCGTCGGCGGCGTGGAGATCGGTCCGGGACGGCCTCTGGCGCTCATAGCGGGGCCCTGCGTCATCGAGAGCGAGGACGTTACTCTCCGGACGGCGGGCTTCGTCCGGGCCGTGGCGGAGCGGCTGGACATCCCCTACATCTTCAAGTCCTCATACAGGAAGGACAACCGGCTCTCGCCCGGCTCTTACGCGGGGCCGGGTCTGGCCGAGGGGCTGGCGGTCCTCGCGCGGGTCCGGACCGAGTTCGGCGTGCCTGTTCTGTCCGACGTTCACTGCAGGGACGAGATCGAAGAGGCGGCCGGCGTTCTGGACGTCATCCAGATTCCGGCGTTCCTCTGCAGGCAGACGCGTCTACTCGAGGCCGCGGCGAGAACCGGAAGGCCGCTGAACATCAAGAAGGGCCAGTTCCTGGCTCCAGAGGACATGGGTCCGATCGCGGCGAAGGCGGTCGAGGCGGGAAACGACAGCGTGATTCTCACGGAGCGCGGATCCAGCTTCGGGTATCACAACCTCGTGGTCGACATGCGCTCGATCCCCACGATGCGGTCGCTGGGTTTCCCCGTGGTTTTCGACGCGACGCACAGCGTCCAGCTGCCCGGCGCGGCGGGAGGCAAGAGCGGCGGAGAGCCGGAGTTCGTGCCGGTCCTGGCGCGCGCGGCGGTGGCCGCCGGGTGTGACGCGCTCTTTGTCGAGACGCATCCCGACCCGGCCAGCGCGCTCTCGGACGCGGGCTCCATGGTGCCCTTGTCGGAGCTTGAAAGGGTCCTCGCGGGCGCGCTCGAGGTGGCGGGAGTCGTGCGGAAGAGAGGGACACTTGCTTAGCCTCGACAGGCAGCTCGCCGAGAAGGTCCGCGTCCTCGTTCTCGACGTCGACGGAGTCCTGACGAGGGCGCAGATCGTCCTGGGAACCGAGGGCGAGCTTCTCATGGAGTTCTCCGCGCGCGACGGGATAGGCATAAAGATCGCGCAGCACGCGGGGATCGAGGTGACCTTCCTCTCGGCCAGAGCGCCCGCGATCGTCGAGCGACGAGCGAAGATGCTGGGCGTAACGGACGTTCGCCTCGGGCACGAGCGGAAGCTCCCGATCGTGCGGGAGATCGCCGGAGAGCGTGGCGTGGCTCTCGAAAACGTGGCGTACGTCGGAGACGATCTTGTCGACAGGGAGCCGGTAGCGAGCGTGGGACTGGGAGTGGCCGTGGGTGACGCGTGCCGCGATCTCAAGGAGGCCACGCCCTTCGTTACGGAGGCGCCGGGAGGCGGGGGAGCCGTGCGGGAAGTGGTGGAGGCCATCCTGAGGGCCCGGGGAGAGTGGAGTGACACCGTAGACGCTTACTTCGAGAGGCTCGCGGAGCGCCGAAGCCGGGCCGGAGGCCGTGAGGAGTGACGGCGGCACAAGGCGGGAGACCATGAAGCGCAGTAGCGACGCCCCCGACCTGATCGCGGTAGCGCGCGAGGTCCTGCAGATAGAGAGCAAGGCGGTCGAAGCGCTCGCGGGAAGGGTCGACGAGGCTTTCGCGCGGGCGGTCCGGCTCCTCGTGGCGACCGGCGGAACGGTCGTCGTGCTGGGCGTCGGCAAGTCGGGCATAGTCGCGAGGAAGATCGCGGCCACGTTGTCCAGCACCGGTACGCGCGCGGTCTTCCTGCATCCCGCAGACGGGGCGCACGGCGACATCGGCATCGTGTCCCGTGGAGACGTGGTTGTCGCTGTCTCCAAGAGCGGTGAGGGAGGAGAGATGCTCGACATACTCCCGGCCCTCTCGGAGCTCGACGTCCCGTTGATCGCCATAACGGGCAACGCCGATTCGTCGCTCGCGCGGCGGGCGGACGTCGTCCTTGACGCGCACGTGGAGAGAGAGGCGTGTCCCATGGATGTCGTGCCGACCGCCAGCACGACCGCCTCGCTCGCCATGGGCGACGCCCTGGCCGTGGCCGTGCTCCGGGAGAAGCGCGTCGGGCGGGAGGATCTGGCCGCGTTTCACCCGGGAGGTCTCCTGGGCAGGCAGCTGGCGCTCAGGGTGAGCGACGTCATGCACACCGGCGACGAGCTACCCAGGGTGGAGCGCGGAGTCAACCTGCGGGAGGCCATCGTCGAGATCGCCAACAAGCGTCTGGGTCTCACGACGGTGGTCGACCGGGAAGGCCGGCTCTGCGGGATCCTCACCGACGGCGACCTCAAGCGGATACTGATGAGTCGCTCGGACGCACTCGAGGCCCGCGTCGAGGACGTGATGACGAGAAGCCCGAGGACCATCGGGGGAGACGAGCCGGTCCTGCGGGCTCTGGAACTCATGGAGAGCAACCGTCCGTCCCCGATAACCTCCCTCGTCATCGTCGATGAAGACGGGCGTGTCCGGGGAGTCATTCACATACACGACTGCCTGCGAACGCCCCGCTGAACCGTTCCCTCGTGGGTACTCAGGCGACCTCTCGAGTTCATTCTCCCTCCATTTCTTGCCCTTTCCCTCAGTCTCTGATAAGCTGCGTGCCCGGAAGTTGAGACCCTCGCCCCGCTCGGGTATATTGGTGCGCGGCGCCCCGCGCGGGGCGCCGCTCAGGTGGAACGGCTCGTGCTACGAAAAGGAGTGATTTAGGGGGATGGCTCGCAATCTGATCCTTGTCTCCATGCTTGCCGCGGCGTTGGCTCTCTCAGGGTGCCAGAGCGGGGAGCCCGCGGGTGAGAGCGGGGACGGAACGGTCCTGCCCGACCAGGAGATCGACGGGTTCACGCTCACCCAGACGCGCGAGGGGCAGAAGGTCTGGGTCCTGACAGCCGACCACGCCCTCGTCTTCGAGGAGGCCGGCCGCGTCGAGATGACCTCGTTCAGAGTCGACTTCTTCTCCGAGGAGGGAGAGGTCCGTTCGACCCTCACGGCCAGAGAGGGTCTCCTGAAGCAGCGAAGCAACGACATGGAGGCGTTCGGTAACGTGGTCGTTGTCTCGGATGACGGGACGCGCCTGACGACCGAGAGGCTCACCTGGAACGAGCGGACAGGCAAGATCGAGTCGGACGAGTTCGTGCGCGTGGTCCAGGGGCGCGACGAGTTCACCGGGGTCGGGCTGGAAGCCGATCCGGATCTCGAGAACATCCGCGTCGAGAGCGATTTCAAGGCGTACGTGAGGACGACGGACGGAGAACTGGTTGAAGAGGACTGAGCGAGGTGGCGTAGCCGCCGGGGAGCCCGGGTCCCCCAGGCGACTCATCGCCAGGGGGCTCGTCAAGCGCTACGGGCGCAGGGCCGTTGTCAGCGACGTCGACCTCGAGCTCGACCGCGGCGAGGTGGTGGGCCTGCTGGGCCCGAACGGAGCGGGCAAGACCACTACGTTCTACATGATAGTAGGGCTCCTCGCCCCGGACGAGGGGGCCGTCTACCTGGACGACATGGAGGTCACGCGCCTCCCGATGTACCGTCGCGCCCGAATGGGCATCGGCTATCTCTCGCAGGAATCGTCGATATTCCGGGGCCTGACCGTCGGACAGAACGTGTCGGCCATACTGGAGACGCTCGGACTCTCGTCGGCCGAACGCGCCGAGCGTCTGGAGGAGCTTCTCTCCGAGCTGGGTATCGCTGACCTGAAGGACCGGCGCGCCGATACGCTTTCCGGCGGCGAGAGGCGCAGGGTGGAGATCACAAGGGCGCTCGTGACGAGTCCGGCGTTTCTCCTGCTCGACGAGCCCTTCGTGGGCATCGACCCCATAGTGGTGCAGGACATCCAGGCGATCATCAAGAGGCTGCGCGACAGGGGCATCGGGATCCTGATAACGGATCACAACGTACGGGAGACGTTGTCGGTGACCGACCGAGCGTATATCATGTACGATGGCGAGATACTTCTGGCGGGTGGCGCGAACGAGCTGGCCACCAACGAGGAGGCGAAGAAGCTATACCTCGGAGAGCGGTTCCAGTTGTAGGCCCCCGGACCCCCGCCGGCAGAGACCGTTGAGTGACCGAAACCGGATGACGGTGAGACCGGCTTGAACGCGCGGGCCGTGGCCCGCGGAGACACTCGAATCCCCTGGGAAGCTTGTGAGCTTCCGTTTAGAACGGCGAGGACGCGATTCCATGGAGCTGAAGCAGAGTCTGGGAATGCACCAGCAGCTGGTGATGACGCCGCGGCTTCAGATGGCTCTGAAGATCCTGCAGGTGTCGACGCTGGAACTGGAGCAGTTTCTGAAACAGGAGCTTCTGCAGAACCCGCTCCTCGAGCGGCTCGACGATGATGACGAGTCGGAGGGGGAGTCGTCCGAGGAGACTGAGCAGGCTTCGGAATCGGAGAAGGAGCAATCGTCCGATGAGGAGCGCGAGTCGTCTTCGGAGGGAGATAGCGAGACGGCAGAGGAGGAGTCCTCGGCTGACGATCTCGACTGGGACGACTATCTCGATGACATCTACGCCCACGCATACGGGCAGAATCTGGCGCGCGACGACGATGATGAGAGGTTCGAGAGGGTGCCGGTGGCGGTCGCGACCTTCGAGGACGCGCTGAAGAGCCAGCTCCACATGGAGTGTTCCGACGATGCGCTGGTAGGCATAGCCGAGTATATAATCGACGAGCTCGACGCGGACGGGTTCGTGGCGGACCCCCTGGAAGTGATCGCCGAGACTCTGAAGGTCCCGCTCGAGGACGTGGAACGCGCGCTCGAGGTGGTTCAGTCGCTCGATCCGCCGGGCATCGGAGCCCGGAGTCTCGAGGAGAGCCTCCTTCTGCAGCTGCAGAGGAAAGACCTGGGCGACGGTCTGGCGGCGCGAGTGGTCAGGGAGGCCTTCGCGGAACTCAAGAACTGCAAGTACGATCAGATTCGCCGGAGGCTCGGTGTCACGAAGGACGACCTCAGGGAGGCCATCAACGAGATATCGAAGCTCGATCCTCGTCCGAGAACCGATCCATCGTCAGGCGACGTCGCCTACATCACGCCGGACCTCGTGATCGAGGAGGTCGACGGAGACTACGTGGTCTACCTGAACGACCAGGACGTTCCCAGAGTTCGGATCAGTCCCACTTATCGTCGGATGCTGGGCGGAAAGGCCGCGCCCGAGGAGCGCGAGTTCATCACGAAGAAGCTCAAGGCGGCAAGGTGGATAGTCCAGAGCATCGAGAACAGGCGCCGGACCATGGTCCGGGTAACGGAGAGCATACTCCGCGCTCAGAGGGAGTTCTTCCAGAAGGGAGTCTCGGCGCTCAAGCCCTTGACGCTGCAGCAGATCGCCGACGACGTGGGAATGCACGAATCGACCGTGAGTCGCGTCACGAGGGGCAAGTACGTGCAGACTCCCCGCGGGACGTTCGAGCTGAAGTACTTCTTCTCCAGCGGCATCAGAACGAGGGACGGCGAAGAGGTCGCATCGAAGGCCGTGCGTGACTCGATGCGTGAGATAATCAGCAAGGAGGACAAGCAGAAGCCCCTCTCGGACCAGAAGATCGCCGAGGAGCTGAAGAGAATGGGTTTCTCCATCTCCCGTCGGGCGGTAGCGAAGTACCGCGATCAGATGAGGATCCTCCGCGCGGGGCTTCGGAAGGAGATCTGAGCCGAACCGCAGCGAACGGGACTCCAGGGAGCCTTGAATTGCTCAGGAATCTGACACTGACGTCGATGGAGACAGACGCGACGGAATTCACCGTGTCCTACTGGAAGCTCGATCCGGGAGACAGCGTCGCCGAGGGGGACGAGGTTCTGGTCGTCGAGTCGGTCGATGAGAAGACGGCCCTCACCGTGACGTCTCCTTTCTCGGGGACGCTCGTCGAGGTCGTCGCCGGCGAGGAAACGTCGGTTCGGCCGGGGGACCTCCTGGGGAGGTTCGAGGTCAAGTGACCGAAACCCGGAGACTTCCCGACTGGCTCTCCAGACCGCTATCCGATCCCGAGAAGACCCGCGGGGTGAGGAGGGCGCTCAAGTCGCACGGCCTCAACACCGTGTGCGATGAGGCCCGATGCCCCAACCGTTGCGAGTGTTTCGCGGCGGGAACCGCCACGTTCATGATCCTGGGCGACACCTGCACGCGTGACTGCCGGTTCTGCGCCGTGCAGAACGGGGCGCCGGAGCGGGTGGATGACGGCGAGCCCGAGCGGGTCGCCGCCGCGGCGGCCGAGCTGGGGCTCGATTACATCGTGGTGACGTCGGTGACTCGCGACGACCTTCGCGACGGGGGAGCCTCCCACTTCGCGAAGACGGTGAGGGCGATCAGGAAGGGAACACCGGGCGCGAGGGTCGAGCTGCTCGTGCCCGACTTCCGGGGAGAGGACGAAGCGCTCCGGGCGGTGCTCGAGAGCTCTCCCGAGGTCCTCGGCCACAACATCGAGACGGTCGGAAGACTCTACGGGGAGATCAGACAGGGCGCCGACTACGACCGGTCTCTGCGGCTCCTCGAGCGCGCTGCCGCGCTCGGCACAGGCGCGGTCGTGAAGTCGGCCATGATGCTTGGCCTGGGCGAAGAGCGCGGAGAGGTGGAGAGGACGCTGCGGGACCTGCGTGCGGCGGGCGCCCGGATCGTTTGCATCGGTCAGTACCTTCGGCCGACGCCGGAGCACGTTCCGGTCGCCCGCTTCCTGCCGCCCTCCGAGTTCGCGAAGATCCGTGAGTTCGCGCTGGGACTCGGCTTCGACCACGTGTCGGCCGGCCCGTTCGTGAGGAGTTCCTACAACGCCAAGGCGGCCCACGACGCGGCGCTCGCCGCGCGCCAGGGGACCGCCTGAGCAAAGAAGGAGCGCGTATGCAGGTGCATGTGACGGCACGGCACTTCGACATGGACCCTGAATTGAAGCAATACGTGGAGGACAAGGTCTCTCGGCTGTCGCACTTCTTCGACCGTGTCGACGAGGCTCACGTGGTTCTGAGCGTCGAGGGGCACCGGATGCTTGCGGGAGTGACCGTCCACGCCTCGAGAGCGGTGATCTCGAGCGAGCAGGAGGGAACGGACATCAGGTCGGCGCTCGACAGCGCGCTCGACAAGGTAGAGCGCCAGGTGCGCAAGTACAAGGGGCGGCTCCGCAGCAGAAAGGGCGGGGAACCGACGGCTGTGGTGGCGGAGGTGGCCGGAGGAACGGCTCCGGAACAGGTGGGAATCGTACCGGAGGAACTCGCCAAGCGCCCGATGACGACGGAGCAGGCGTTTCGGGAGCTCACCGACGCGGGCGTCCGCTTCCTGGTCTTCTGGAACTCAGAGACGGAGGCGGTCAACGTGATATACCGCCGGGACGACGGAGACTTCGGTCTCGTGGAACCGGGAGTCTAGATGGAGCGCATCTCGCCGGATCAGCTCTTCGACCGGCTGGGCGACGAGCTGGAACTGACCGACACCACTCCGGGTGCCACGCCCGCGTGGGACATCGTGTCGTCCGATCTGTCCATTCCGGGGCTCCTGCTGGCCGGTTATGACAGAGGGTTCAGGCCCGATCGGGTCCAGGTGATAGGCGCGTCCGAGCTTCAGTACTTCGAGTCGCTCGACGACGAAGGATGCGACCTGGCCGTCGGGCGGCTCTGTGTGCCCGGCGTGCCGTGCCTACTCCTGACCGACGGGCTTGAGCCGCCCGGGTGTTTGGTTTCCCGCGCCACGGCTCTGGGCATCCCTGTCTACTCGAGCGCGCTGCCGCGGGACATTCTGCTCCGGAGGCTCTCATCGAAACTCGCCGATCTTCTGGCGCCCTCGACGACGCTCCACGGCACTCTGGTCGACGTCTACGGCGTAGGACTCCTCTTCACGGGAAAGAGCGGGATAGGGAAGAGCGAGTGCGGGCTCGATCTCGTAGAGCACGGCCACAGACTCGTCGCCGACGACGTCGTCCACGTGTTTCGGACGCCGCAGAAGCATCTGATCGGCTCGGGTAACGAACTTCTCCGCCACTACATGGAGATACGCGGCGTTGGTATCATAGACGTGAGGTCGATGTTCGGCATACGCGCCATCAGGCAGAGGAAGCGAGTAGAGGTGGAGGTCAAGCTGGTCGCCTGGTCCGACCTGGACGACTACGAGAGGCTGGGAATCGAGGAGAGCAAGACCGAGATCCTGGGAGTCGAGATAGACCAGGTGATCCTGCCGCTCGTGACGGGAAAGAACATAACCGTCATCTCGGAGGTGATCGCGCTCAATCACCTTTTGAAGCTCCGCGGGATCCACCCGGCGAGGGAGTTCGATGCGAAGCTGCGCGATCTCGCCGGCAGGGGATCCGGCGGACAGGACGTGACAGAGGGCGACAGCGAATGACCGACTCCGGCAAGAAGGCGGGCTGCGTCATAGTGGCTCACGGCAACGTGGCCGACTGCATGATGGACGCGATACAGGGCATCCTCGGCAAGCAGACCGGCTGGATGACCGTCTCCAACAGGGACATGGGGCTCAAGGAACTCAACGAACGCGTGTCCGCGGCGGTGAGCGAACTCAGCGAGACGCACGAGGTGATCATCTTCACGGACATGCCCGGCGGGAGCTGCCATCACGCGTGCAGGGAGCTCGCCGGGAGCATGGAACATGCAAGATTGGTGACGGGTCTCAACCTGATGATGCTCCTGGAGTTCTTCGTCAAGAGAGAGCACAAGTCCGCGGGTGAGCTACTGAATCTCGTAATCGACCGGGGACGCGACTCGGTCCGTCTCATCTAGGGGCAGTCTGACATGCCGGTCGTGCTCTTCAGGGTCGACGATCGCCTGATACACGGGCAGGTCGCTGTGGCGTGGGGCTCCTGGCTCAAGCCCGACCGCATAGTTCTCGTGAACGACGACGTCGCGCGCTCGGAGTGGAAACGGGAGATGTACACGTCCACGAGCTCGATGGGGATGGCCATGGACGTAACGACCGTTGACGAGTTCGCCCGCAGGGCGGTCGCGGGCGATTGGACGGACGAGCGCGTCATCGCCGTCTTCGAGACTCCTGCCGACCTTCTGGCGGCGACGGAGGCCGGGGTCGCGGTGCCGGAGGCGAACATAGGAGGCATGCACCACGCCGAGGGCAAGCGGGAGATCCTTCCGTACGTCTACGTTGACGACGCCGACATCCGGGCCCTGAGAGCGCTCGCGAACCGGGGCACGAGACTCGAGGCGCGGGATGTGCCGAACGCACCCTCCGTGGCGCTCACGGACAGGCTGCCCGAGGCCGGGGAAGAACGTGGTGACGGAGGGAAGGCGTGAACACGATTTCGCTGGTACTCTGCATTCACAACCACCAGCCGGTCGGGAACCTCCCCGACGTCTTCCGGCACGCGTACGAACACGCTTACCTGCCGTTCCTCGAGGCCGTCGAGGAGTTCCCCGAGATACGGTTCGTGTTCCACAACACCGGGCCCCTCCTCGAGTGGTACGAGGAAAACGCGCCCGAGTACATCGAGAGGCTGCGCGCGCTCGTGGAGCGAGGGCAGGTGGAGATCCTGTCGGGCGCTTTCTACGAGCCCATTCTGCCCGTTATCCCGAGGCGCGACACCGCGGGGCAGATAGCGATGATGACGCGGTACGTCGAGGAGGTGTTCGGGACGCGCCCTCGCGGCATGTGGCTGGCCGAAAGGGTATGGGAGCCGCATCTGGCGGGGATACTCGGCGGTGCCGGGATCGAGTACCTGCCGCTCGACGACTACCAGTTCAGGCTTTCGGGACTGCCGCAGGAAGATCTCACCGGGTACTTCGTGACCGACGACGACGGGGTGCCTGTGAGGCTCTTCCCGATACTCAAATCGTTGCGGTACACGATCCCCTTCCAGGATCCCGGAAAGACGCTCGACGTGTTGCGTGGCATCGCCGAGCGCGGCCGCGGCCTGCTGGCGGTCTTCGGGGACGACGGCGAGAAGTTCGGTGTGTGGCCGGGCACCCACGGGCACGTGTACGGAGACGGATGGCTCAGGAAGTTCCTCTCTACGATTCGCGACAACTCCGACTGGATCGAGACGACCACGTTCGCGGACTTTGTCGACACTCACCGGCCCGCCGGGAAGGTCTATCTGCCGGCGGCGTCGTACCCGGAGATGATGGAGTGGGCTCTCCCCACCGACGCGAGGAAGACGTACTCGCGCATGCAGAAGCAGCTTCAGGACGAGGGCCGCTTCGATGAATGGGGACCGTTCCTGTCCGGGGGCGCCTGGCGGGGGTTCGTGTCGAAGTACCGCGAGTCGAACCTCATGGTACGAAAGATGATGAGAGTCAGCGCGAAGGTGGAGGGAGCGGCGAGGACGATAGAGCGCCTGCGGGAATCGGGCGATCTGAACGACGTTGCGCGCGAGCAGGGAGCCGGGCGGGAGCCGGCGGTCGATCCTGAGTCGCTGGGGCCGGCCAGGAGGGAGCTCTGGCGCGGGCAGTGTAACTGCGCCTACTGGCACGGGGTCTTCGGCGGGCTCTACCTTCCGCACCTCAGGTCCGCCGTCTACGAGCACCTGATCGCGGCGGAGAACCTGGTCGACCAGATTCCGGGGAGCCTGCTCAGCCGGCTCGAGATCGTCGATCACGACCTCGACGGGGAGCGAGAGGTCGTCCTCGAAACGCACTGGGCCAACGCCTACGTGTGGCCGGCACGCGGCGGCGTTCTGCAGGAGTTCGATCTCCGCTCGGCGCGGTGGAACGTTTTGGGAACGATGTCCCGGTACGTCGAAGCGTATCACGAGGACGCCGTGCGGCCGCCCGATGAGGCCCCGAACGGCGACGTCGCGAGCATACACGATCCGATGGGTCCAAGGGAGGAGGGGCTCGAGCGTTTCGTGCGCCGCGACCAGCTGCCGCGCGGGGCGGCGGTGGACAGGTTTCTTCCGTCGGGCACGAACAGAGATGCTCTCCTGGCCGGGGAGGCCCGGTGCCTGGGCGATTTCGGCGACGGACGATACGAGGAGTGGAGCCCGAGCCGCGCTGAGGGCAGCGTCGGGGTCACCATGCGGCGCGTCGGCCGGGTGGGAGAGAGCGACGTGCGCGTGACGAAGAAGATCTCGATCGAGTCGGGAAGGCTTCTAAGGGTCGACTACGGGATCCGTCCGCGGGGCGCTCTCGACGTCGATTTCGCCTCGGAGTGGAACCTGGCTTTCCTGACCGGCTCGAAAGAGTACGTCAGGTTCGGACTGCCGGACGGAACGGAGTTCGCAGGAGACGCCCGAAGGACGCTGAAGAACGTGTCGGCATTGAGCTTCACCGACGACCTGCGCGGCGCCACCCTCGAGTTGAGTTTCGACCCGCCGTGCGCCGTTTGGATCTATCCCCTCGAGACCGCCTCCCAATCGGAGGGGGGGCTCGAGCGGGTCTTCCAGGGGGCGACCGTGACCGCTGTGTGGAGCCTCGATCTGGGGGATGGTAACAACGGCGAGTACTCGATCGCCTTGCGTGAGCCGGATACCCGGGAGGGCCACGGTGACTGAGGCGGCGCTGCTTCCGGTGCTGGCCGGGCTTGCGGGTCTCCTGGCTATCGACGCCACCGCGGCCCTGCAGATCATGGTGTCGCAGCCGCTGGTGGCCGGAGCTCTCGCGGGAGCCGCCTGCGGCGATCCGGGCACCGGCCTCGTGATCGGCGCCGTTCTGCAGCTCATATGGCTCGGGGCGCTTCCGGTCGGGGCGGCGGCGTTTCCGGACGCCCCCGTCGGTACCGTGGTG